>ONDN01000080.1 GCA_900316595.1 uncultured Mycoplasmataceae bacterium
AAAATATTGAAACAATTTTGGGACATTCATGTATTGTATATTTGAAAAAAGGTTTTGCCACTTTGGAAAATTGTTCTTTTATAAATTGTACTACTGATTTTGGTTGTGTTAGTGCTTATCATCCTAATAGTTATACTAATGCCCATATGGTTGTAAAAGATTGTTATTTTGAAAATAACTTTGCAAGTACCGAGCCGGGTTGTATTAATAATTGTGCGATATTAGAAGTTTATAATACTACCTTTTATAAGAATCGTGCATCATCATGGGCAGGTGCAATCCATACTCATTACTATGCTAATACCACTATTTATAACTCAAATTTCATTGATAATGTTGCTGGATGGAATGGTGGTGCATTATATACTTATAGTTTTCTAACAATTTACAATTCAAGTTTCATTGGAAATAATTGTACCACTAATAATGGTGGTGGTGCAATTGGGGCTTGTAAGCATGTATCTCCACCTCATATTTATATTGAAAATTCATTGTTTGAGAATAATGCGAATAATTGTTGGGGTTTAGATGAGTTATCTACATCTGGTACTGGTCGTGGGGGTGCAATTTCATTAATGGATGAAGGTTCTCTTGAAGTTAGAAATACTGTATTTATTAGTAACTCAGCATCTATTGGTACTGCTATTTGTGCTATTGAGGAGGGTAGTTATGGATCTCCGGATGTTGTCATTGTTAATAATACATTTATTAATCATACTCGTGCAGGCGATGTTTTAAATGTTCGTGTTGTTGATACAATTTGCAATATTGCAGATAACTATTATTTGGGAAATTCAATAGAATTTTCAGTATTAAATTTAAGAGCTACTGATGTAGGTAAAAATCAAGTTACTTTAAAGATTACTGCAAGTTTAATGAATCCTCAGTATTATGATTCGGATCTACTGAGTAAAACATTGTATGATGTTTATGTTAATGGTAAATATGTTAAAACTGTTAAAAAAACCACATTCACACTTGATTTTGGTGATTTGGATATTTGTAATGTTTATGTTATTCCAACTATTTCCAATAAAAAATCAAATGAATTAACTGTTACTAGCACTCGCGAGTATATTTTTGTATCTAAACAAGGTAATGATAATAATAATGGAAACACAAGAGATGCTCCAGTAAAAACTATTAAAAAAGCTCTAGAATTAGCTTGCAACTGTCAAAATATAATTATTTTGGATGGAGAGTATAGCGAAAATCTTGAAATTGGTTATGATTTGACTTTAAAAGGTGAAGGCAATGCAACATTAACTGGAGATATGTCATTTAACGTTAAAAATGTTAATTTCACATTAAAGAATATAAATGTAAATAATTTATGTTCAAGTCAATTCATTAAACAACAATCAGGCAATTCAATCATTAACAATTGTATTTTTGAAAATAATGATGGGTTAATTATTAATAATAGTGGATTTACAACAATTACTAACTCAATATTGTTAAATAACACAAATTTAATAAATAATGGTGCTAATTATAATTTTGATTATAATTGGTGGGGCAATACTTTAGAAAATTTCCAAAATAAACCATTTGAAAAAATCAATAATTGGTTAGTTCTAAATGCAACAAGTAATGTTAACCAGTTGGAGGTTAATCAAGTTGCAAATATTAATTTTGGATTTTATTTAATTGAAAACAATATTGTTTCAAAATTTAATAATTTAAGAGATATTAATTTGGAAATTTATCCAATTAATGGTACATCACTAAATCAAACTTCTTCAAACTCAAAAATTGAATACACATTAACTGCGTTAGGTAATGGAAAATTAACTGCTAGTTATATGAACATCAATACAACTGTTAATTTTGAATTTGTAAAAACAAATCCAAATATTAAAATCACTACAGAAGATATAATGTTTGGTGATGATTTAATAGTTAAAATTAACCTACCAAAAGACATAACTGGAAATATAACTGTTAAAATTGATAATTACAGTCAAACTAATCAAATCAATTCGACCAGTTTACTTTTCACATTTAAAAATCTAAAAGCCAATAATTATATTATTTCCACAATCTATTCTGGAGATTGTAAATACTTATCAAAAGAAATCACTAATCCTGTTAGTGTTTCTAAATATGAATCAACTACAAGTTTGGATATTGGTGCTGTCAATGTTGATGAAGATGTAATTTTAACAATTACAACATTAAGTGATGCAACAGGTAATGTAACACTTAAAATCAACAATATTGTTGAAACAGTGATATTAAACAATTCAAAAGCCAATTACACTATTAAAAACATTAAAAGAGGAGATTATAAAATCTCTGCTACATATAATGGTAATGATAAATATTTAGCAAGTAGCGATTCTAAGTTTATTGAAGTTGACAATCTAAATGCTACAATGTCTGTTGCTATTGATGATATTA
>ONDN01000077.1 GCA_900316595.1 uncultured Mycoplasmataceae bacterium
ATTAAAAGATTAGAAAGTGGAAGTTATGCCTTCAAAAAATCAATTAATAATTCTATTGTAATACATAAACAAGCATTAAATACATTTAATGAAAAAGGAGTATTTTATACCAGTAGAGATTACAATAGAAAAATATTTGATTTAGTTGAAGAAGATGATTTAGATAAAATTGAAGAATTAATTAATGAAGGAAAAGCAAAAAGATATCTAGAAAAAGATTTCACACCTAAATTTAAAGAAGATTTAATCAATGATTTGAATGTATTAGAACATATCCAAGAAAGATGGAGGTCAATTGAAAATTATCCAAAACGTTGTGAATTAGTGAAATTATTAAACACAGATTTGAAAAATAAAAAAGTAATAATATTCACAGAATTCATTGATACTGCAGAAGACTTATTTAGATTAATATCTGCTGAATGTAATGGTAATGTAAAAATGTTCACTGGAAAATCTTCTAAAGAAGATATGGATGAAGTTTTATTTAATTTTGATGCTAATTTGCCTAAAGAGTCACAAAAGAATGATTATAGAGTATTAATAGCTACTGATACCTTATCTCATGGGGTTAATTTGCATCGTTCCAATGTTATTATTAATTTTGATATCCCTTGGAATCCTACACGCATGATGCAAAGGGTGGGTCGTGTGCAAAGATTAGATACCAAATTTGATGAAATTTATATTTATAATTTTTTCCCAACAGCACCAATTGAAGATGAAGTGCAAGTTAAGTTTCTAGCAGAAAAGAAAATAGCGATGTTTATTGAATTATTAGGAAATGACTCACAATTACTGACTGATGAGCCAATCAAATCATATGACATGTTCAATAAGCTCAATGCAGATATAACTGATGAAGAAGAATTTGTTAATGATGAATTAAAGTACCTTAGTTTAATTAGAGATATTAGAGATAATGATTTCGAATTATTTAAAAGAATAGAAGAATTACCTAAAAAAGCAAGAATAGGAAGAAAATCTGATGATTTATCATTAATTACACTAATGAAATCTGGAAAATTCAAAAAAGTATTTAAATCTACACCTCACGGCAGTGAAGAGATTGATTTCTTTGATGCCCTCAAATTAATTTATGCTGAACCAGAAGAAAAAGCCATTCCAATTAATGAAAGTTATTATACTTATTTAAATGAAAATCTTAAAGCATTTGATGAAATTTTAACTGATCCAGATTCAGAAAGGAAATTGACACGTAATGAGAAATCAATATTAAAATATGTCAATGCAAGTTTACAAATGAAAAAAGAATTAGTCAGTTATGATATAAACTTTTTGACTAAAGTCAGGGATTTAATAACCGAAGGACATATAACTAAAAAACAAGCCAAAAAAATCCATAAAGATTTAAAAGATTATGCAACTAACATACATTTGGTTATTGATGTTTTAAGAAAGAACATTAGGGATGAAGATTTAAAAACAGACACACAAGTATGTATTGATGAATGTAAAAAAGAAGTTAAACAGATAATTTTATCAGAATATTTCTATTAATGAGGTTTATATATGGATGAAAAAAGTGCTAAAAATTTATTGAAAAAAACTTTCAAGAATGAATTTAATTTAGATAATTATATTGATTTTTTAACAGAATTATTTGGTAAAATTAATATTGATGTCAAAGATCAGTTTGCTTATCTAAAAAAAGGTGTTAAAAAAGATGCAAATAAATTTTTAGTTTTAGGAAGCTATAGAGACAGTATAGGGGATTTAATTGATTTATATGTAATTGAATTAACCAGAGAATCATCTATAGATAAAGCTAGAACATTACAAAGGAATCTAGTTGCATCATATATGAAAAGTCATAATAAAAATGCTGCTTTAGTTGCTTTTTATAATGAAGATTTGGAAGACTGGCGTTTTTCATATGTTAAATTAAGTTATCAATTCACTGCAGATGGTTTAAAAGAAAAATTAAGTTCTCCAAAAAGACATTCATTTTTGGTCGGCCCTAATGAACCTAATCATACTTGTGAAACTCAATTCTTAAAAATTCTTAAACAAAAAAGAAAATTAAAATTAACAGACCTTGATGAAGCTTTTGATATTGAAAATGTTACTGATGAATTTTTCAAAAAATATAATGAACTATATTTAATGTTAAAAAAGTCTTTAGAAAAGGTTATTGATACTGACGATAATGTAGCTTATGAATTTGAATCGAAACATATAGATGCAGGGGATTTTTCTAAAAAATTAATGGGTCAATTAGTATTTGTTTATTTTTTACAGAAAAAAGGGTGGTTAGGTTTGAAACCTGGAGATAAATGTGGATATGGTCCTAAAAATTTTTTAAGAAGATTATTTAATAAAGAATATTTAGATTATGATAACTTTTTCAATGATATTCTAGAGCCATTATTTTATAGTGGCTTTTCAGAATATGTTAATGATAATCATTATTCTCAATTTGGTTTTGAAGTTCCATTTCTTAATGGTGGTCTTTTTGAACCTATTAATGATTACTCATGGAATACAACAGATATTGTTTTAGATAATGATATATTTTCAAAAATTTTTGATACATTTGATAAATTTAATTTCACTATCAAAGAAGATGAACCTTTAGAAAAAGAAGTGGCTGTAGACCCAGAAATGTTGGGTAAAGTATTTGAGAATTTAATGGAAGTAATATCAAGAAAGAAAATGGGTGCTTTCTATACTCCAAGATATATTGTACATTACATTTGTAAAGAAACTTTAATTTCATACTTGTGTGATAATTCAAATGTTGAAAAAGAGGATATAATTGACTTTATCCATAATGGGGAACAGGCACTCGAATCTATTATTCATGCAAATGATGAAAAGAAAAAATATAATGGAAAACAGTATACAAAAATTCAATTACCTAATTCTATTAAAGAAAACTCTGCTCAATTAGATTCATTACTTAAAAATGTTAAAATTGTTGATCCTGCAGTTGGGTCTGGCGCATTTCCCGTGGGAATGATGAATGAAATTGTAAGAGCTAGACAAATACTGTTATTATTAAATGATATTGTTAATATTGATATTTATGAGTTAAAAAAACAAACAATTGAAAGTTCTTTATATGGTGTTGATTTAGAATATTCTTCAACAGATGTCACTAAACTTAGATTCTGGTTATCATTAATTGTTGATGAAGATGTTAAAAATATTAATGATATTCAGCCATTACCTAATTTAGATAATCATATTGTTTGTGGTAATTCATTAGTTGATGAATATGATGATGTTAAGCTATTTAATAGTAAATTAATTAAAGAAAGATTTGGAGATGAAACGGGTCAAACAACATTGGTAATTAAACAATCAGAAGTTGTTTTTGAGAACTTGGAAAAGAAAAAATCAAAACTATTTGAAGCAACAACTTCAGAAAAATCAAAACTTAGAAATGAAATTACTGAATTAAAATGGGGATTTATTGAATCATTCATTAAAGAACAAAATCGTGATGATAAATTAAATGAAATATTAAATTTTAAAAATGAAGAGTCAAAACCATTTTTAATTTGGGAATTAGAATTTTCAG
>ONDN01000079.1 GCA_900316595.1 uncultured Mycoplasmataceae bacterium
TATTATTCTTTGCATACGAGTTCCACATTTAGGACAATTTGTTTTTTTATATAAATTAATGCACCATATGATAATAGGAATAAAAGCTAAAAAAAGCTAAGAATAAAGCATAAAATATATAACGATGTTGATATAGAAACTGATTCTTTATGGCGACAATGTGGACATTTATATGCTATTTTCATAGTAATTAATTGTTAATTCTCCTTTGAAATTATTATATCTTAGAACTTAAAAAGTTCCCAATTCGAATTAGTCAAGCTAATTGGTTTGGGTAACCAGAAGAATTACCTTCAAAGATATTATACCTTAAAATTTAAATTTACTTAGTAATCGTTTAATGATTTGTTTAACATCATCATATGGTTTTTTAGTATTTAAATCTATACCTAATATTTTAATTGTATCCAATGGTGATAGACTTGATCCACTACTCAAAAATTTAATGAATTTATTTAACATACCTTTATCGCCATGATATATTTTATATGCAACAATTAAACCACATATTTGACCTATAGCATATTTGTAAACATAAAAATTTCCTGCATAAAAATGAGGAATTCTTAAAATAGTAGATAAGTAGTATTTATAAGGTTCCTTTTTAAATTCTGAAAGTTTAACATCACTTAAATTTTCGTATTTTTTCAACATTTGTAAAAATAGATTTTTAATGGTGTCAGTTGCAAAAGGTTGCATATTGTTTATCATTTTATTTGCTTCATATTCAAAATTAGAAAACTCAATTTGTCTAGTTGTAGAAGCGAAGAAATTATCTAATAACCTTTTTAAATAGAAGTTTGTCATAGTTTTATCATTTTTATATTTATTCAATAAATACAAAATTAATAATGTTTCTGTTGTGATACTTGCTATTTCTGCATAGAATATACGTGTGTCAACATATACATCTTGTGCTTTGCAAGAATAATATGAATTCATTGAGTGCCCCAATTCATGTGTTATTGTTTCTACAGAACCCATTGTTCCATCAAAATTCATTAAAATATAAAATTTATCTAATCCTTTGATACCACCAATAGAATAAGCACCAGTTAATTTATTCTTTTTAGGTAATCAAGATATTCATCTCTCATTAAATGCAGTTTTTATATGTGATAAATATTCTTTTCCTAAAGGTGACAAAGCATCCAAAACAATCTTTTGTGTTTGCTCAATGGTTACTTTTATTGGTTTAGAAGCAAGATCCATAGATCTATCTCATGGCTCTAATTTATTAATTTTCAATTGTTTTTTTAATAGGTTTTCAATTTTATTTTTGTATGTTGAATAAATTGATTTGAAACTCTCAACATTTTTATAAATATTCAAAATAAATGATTTATCTATTTCATCAGCAAATGCAGAGGCACTAACATAATCTTTAAAGCCACGCAATTTAGCTGATGAATTATATCTTAAATATGTGTAATATAAAGTTTGTGTTAGTGTATTAGCAATTTCATCATATGCCAAGTTAAAATTAATTCAAGTATTTTTTCTTAGCACTCTATCATCTGATTTCAAGTATTTAGTTACATCGCTTGTTGTAATGATTTTACTTAGTTTTCCATTCTTATCAGCAGCTGGTTTAAATTTTAAATCACTATCAGTAAGTGTAGAAAATACATGAGCAACTCCACCATTTGCTAAGGAGATTTTAGCTAATGATTTTTCAACATTAGGCTCTAAGATATGTGGTTCAAATCTAAGAATACGATCAAACCCTATTTGATATTTTTTTAAACTTTTATCTTTTAGATAAGCTTGAATAAGCTTCTTATTTTTAATAACAATGTTAGTATAATCAGACATTTGTGATGATATTTGATTATCAATCATATTTATTTTTTGTGATAAACCTAATCACTTTGTGTTAATCAAATCTGTGTTTAAATTATTACTTACATAATTAGATAAACGGTTTTCAATTATTTCCAATTCATCATTAACTTTTATTCATTGTTTAAAGTTATTAATATTTTTATAGAAATTTGGATAAAGATTTAAAACTTGTTTTTGTTTATTAACTCAAGTATTAAATAAATAATCAAAACTTTTATTATTTAATAAATAATCAAGGTCTCATTCGTATTTATTATTTTTTTGCATTTGTTTCTTTAACCCCCTTATTAATATTTAATCCATAAATAATTCCCGATGTAATTGAGAATACACAAGCTATTAAGTGCAATGAGTTTATTACATAAAATACATACAAATATTTGCTTTCTATATCACTAGGGAATATACCAAATGCAAAAAGAGTAGTAATAATAGCTACCATCTGAATGATTGTTTTTAATTTGCCTCAAATATTAGCAGCAACTACAATTCCTTTTGAACTTGCATACATTCGCATTGCATCCACTACAATATCACGACAAATCATTACAATTGGAACAAACGCTGGTATAGAATGATTAATTGCTAAGACAATTAATATACCATCAACCAAAATTTTATCTGCTATTGGATCTCATAGTTTACCAAAATCAGAAATCCAGTTATATTTTCTAGCTAAATAACCATCTAGTCAATCAGTTGCTGATGCAATAGCGAAAATACATCCAGTAATAACATAAGCAATAGGAATATTTAATTCTACACCTAGCAATGAGTATTTATATAGTGATCTATAAAAGATACTATCTTTAATACCATAAAGACAAGCAAATAGTATAGCCAATATTGCAAAAATTATTCTAATGATAGTAAGTATATTAGGTATTGATTTTTTAGAAATTTTTTGCATGTTAAAATTTTAGTTTACCTTCATATCTTGGGAAAGGAATAGCATCACGAATGTTATCTAATCCCAATATATACATAATTAAACGCTCGAATCCTAAACCAAATCCTGCGCTAGAATTATATCCATATTTTCGTAAATCAAGATATCATTGAATTGATTCTGTTTCAATTTTTTTATCTTTAATTTGTTGATAAAGTTTTTCTATATTATCTTCACGTTGACTTCCACCAACAATTTCACCAACACCTGGAACTAATAAATCAGTAGCAGCTACAGTTTTGTTGTCATCATTTATCTTCATATAGAATGCTTTAATATCTTTTGGATAGTTGTATAAGAATACTGGAGCATTATATATTTTCTCACAAATATATCTTTCGTGTTCACTTGCTAAATCTTTACCAAAGTAAATATTTTTATCTTCAAAGTTATAACCATCAGCTACAGCTTTTTTTAAAATATCAATACCTTCTGAATATGAAATTCTAATGAATTTCTTTTCAACTAGATTTTTTAATCTCTCAAGAATTTGACTATTGTTTGTAGCAAATAATTCAATAGCATCACGGCATTCATTTAACATATCTTGAACAACTGTTTTAATAAATGCTTCAATTATTGACATTAATTGCTCTAAGTCAATAAATGCAATTTCTGGTTCTACCATTCAGAATTCAGCTAAATGACGATTTGTGTGTGATCTATCAGCTCTAAATGTTGGACCAAATGTATATACTCTACCTAATCCTTGAGCATAACTTTCAGCATTTAATTGACCAGAAACTGTTAATTTGGCTTGAGGAGCAAAAAATGGTTTTTCTTTATCTTCTTGAATGTAAAAACTTTCACCAGCACCTTCACAATCATTAGATGTTAAAATTGGACTTGAAACCCAATAAAAACCATTTTCTTGAAAGAACCTATGGATAGCATATGCAAGTTTACTCCTTAATTTAGCAATTGCTTGAATAGTGCGTGTTTTGCTTCGCAAATGTGCATTTTCACGCAAAAATTCCATTGTATGTTGCTTTTTTTGTAATGGGTAATCTTCATCAGCTTGCTTTAATAAAACAAATTCATCAGCAACTATTTCATATCCTAAACTTACTCTTTCGTTTTTAGAAATTTTTCCAATAACTTGAATTGCTGAAGCAATTCTAGCTGCTTTAGCTGATTCAAAATTTTTAGTTATTTCTTTTTTGTAGACAATTTGAATATTTGCTAATGTGCTACCGTCATAGCCTTCAATGAAGCCAATTTTACCGCTATCACGATTTGTTCTAACTCAGCAATTTAAACAAATTTGATCATCTTGTTGCTTTTTTTCAAGAATTTTTTTAATTTCTTTTATCTGAATGATTTTCATAATCTAATATATTATAAATAGTATATTAATCAAATTAGGTAATTTATAGTATTATAAAAACAAATGCAGATGTAATTCAATGGTAGAATATGGCCTTGCCAAGGCTAGTATGCGGGTTCGATTCCCGTCATCTGCTCCATAAAAATACATAGATTAAATAAAAAATTAAGTATATAGTATCCAAGTCATTAAATATATGAATCAAGAAAAGTACTATAAAGTGACTGCTAAATGTGGGCATGTGGGAAGAAAAAAGTATATTAAAATAGATTTTCCTATAAAAGCATCCTCAGGTAAAGAAGCAGCTAAAAGAGCAAGAGATTACCCTAGGGTAAAACATGATCATAAAGATGCAATTATTAATGTTGTGAAAATTTCTAAAGAACAGTATTTTGAGTTAAAAAGAAAGAATAAAATAGACCCATATTTAAATAGTAACAATATCCAAGAGCAACGGAGAAAAGCCCCAAATTTGGATGATCGTTTAGATATAGATCCACACAATGTTGAAAATGATAAAAAAATAATACATAGAAAAAGAAAAAATGTTTCCTATAAAAGGAAAAAAAATGCAATTATAAAA
>ONDN01000075.1 GCA_900316595.1 uncultured Mycoplasmataceae bacterium
AAAAAAAGGTAGTAATAAACCTCAAATGAATAAAAGACCAATAAAATTCTTTAAGAAATCATGTGTTCTTTGTGCTAAAGGTATTTATCACATTGATTACAAAGATGTTGAACTATTAAATGATTTTATTGCTAATAATGGTCGTATTCTCCCACGAAGAATTACTGGACTATGTGCAAAACATCAAAAGATGGTAACCAATGCAATTAAACGTGCGCGTATTGTTGCATTAATGCCATTTATTAAGGAGTAAACATGAAAGTTATCTTGCTTCAAGATGTTAAAAATGTTGGGAAAAAAAATCAAGTTGTTGAAGTTAGTGATGGATATTTTCGTAACTATTTAGCTAAGAAGCAATTAGCAGTTGTTGCTACTACTACAGCTAATGAACATTTACAAAAAGATTTAGCTGAACTTAAAAAAAATGAAGCAGATAACATTTCTAAAGCAAATAAACTAAAAGAAAGGATTGAAAAAGTAGTTTTAAACTATAAATTAAAATCAAACAATGGTAAAACATTTGGTTCAATATCACAAAAACAAATAATAAATGATTTAAAACAACATGATATTGAAATAGATAAGTATATGTTTGAAGACAATTTTCAACCATTAAAGGTAGGCAACATTCATATTACTCTAAATATTTACAAAAATGTTAAAGCAAACTTACATATTATTGTTATTGATTAATATAGAAAGACAATTATGGAACAAAATAATATAAGCAAATCAACTAATGCTATTAAATCTCAACCAAAGTTTGAGCAATATATTATTTCATGCATGTTAAATGACCATAATGTTATTGATGATGCTTTATCCAAATTGTCAGCTAATGATTTTTTTAATATTAAACTTCGTTGTATATTTCAAGTAATTGGTGAAATTCACCGTCAATCAAAGCCCGTAAATAAAGATACAGTTATTGAATATTTATCTAAAAATCAAGAATTAGCATCACTAATTGGTGATTATAACAGTATTGTTGTTAATCTAGCATATGAGTGAACTACATCAATTAATTTTGATTCATATATTGATTTAGTTAAAGAATTTTCAATTAAAAAACAATTGAACAACTTTGCAGGTCAACTAATTAATGAACAACCTGATTTTACAAGATTTAAAGATCAATCATATAAATGATTAACACAGTTCTCATCAATTGTTAACTCTAAAAAAGCTGATAATATTGAATCAATTGGTGAAATCACTAATGAATATAAGAAATCATTAGATAAAATGATTAATTCTGACCATAGTAAATTGACAGGTATTAGTAGTGGTTATCAAGATATTGATAAATTTACTGATGGTTTTCAAAAAGGAGATCTAATAATCTTAGCAGCACGACCTGGCACAGGTAAAACTGCTTTAGCATTAAATTTCGTACTTAATGCTGCTAAAGATATAAAATCACAAAAACAAGATGAAAATAAAAAACCAGGAGCTGTAGTTTTATTTTCAATTGAGATGTCAAAGAAGCAAGTTATTGAAAGAATGTTAGCAAGCCTTTCTTTTGTTAATATTACACAAATCAAACGTGGAGATTTAAAAGATGTTGAGTTAGATTCAATAAAAAGCGATATTGAATTAATTCATAACTTACCAATTTTTATTGATGATACAAGTAATTTATCAATTCTTGATATCCAGGCTAAATTACGACAATTAAAAGCCAACTATGATATTAGATTGACAGTTGTTGATTACTTACAATTATTAAAAGGATTAAGTGATCGTAACAATGCTATTAATCGTCAACAAGAGGTTGCTAATATTTCACGTATGCCAAAAGTTATTGCTAGAGAAATTGAAACTCCAATTATGGCCTTAGCACAATTGTCACGTAAAATTGAAGACCGTGGTAAAACAGCAAGTGGTGAAAACCCAAAACCATTACTTTCAGATCTTCGTGAATCAGGAGCTATTGAACAGGATGCTGATATTGTTTCATTTTTATATTACAAATCTAACCAAACTGAAGCTCTAAGTGATGATGAGGATGATAATAAAAATAAAAATCAACAAAATCCATTATCTCCAGAGCGTATTGAATATATTATTGAAAAGCATCGTAACGGTGCTACAGGCAGCACAACATTAGGATTTATTAAAGCTTATGGTAAATTTGTAGAATGAGGTAAAAATGAATAGAAGAATATTAGTTACTTCACCACTATTAATTGGTGCAACTATTTTTCCTTCTCTCACCCTAACTAGTTGTTCTACAATTTCTCAATATTACTTACCAGTACTAACTAAAGGAACTAATGATGATCCATCAATAAATATAAGTCCTTTTGAAAATGGTTTTAAAAATTCTTCTGAAAATTTTAGTTTAATTGATCCTTATTTATCAAATGCAAGAGATAAAGATGGCTTTAAACTTAGTGAAGATTTAGCAAATATTAAAAATTATTTACCAAATAGGTTTTTATACACTTCTGCATTTGATAATTCATTCAAACTTGGAATTAGTAAATTCTATTCATACAATGGTTATTCATCATTTAATATTGATTGATGGGGAAATAATTACAAAGATGTGCCATATCAAATTGATACCAACACTTTCTACGACTATAAATGAATGACTACTGTTGATAAAAATGCTGGTTTTTTAGATAGTACAGGTAAAATCAACAGTTACCAAAATTTAATCAATGTATCTACTTCAACATCAGTAAACTCCATATCATTTAACTTTTTAACTATGGTAAACTACATGAATAATTTTATTAACAAAATTATTAGTCAAACTGATACCAATGCTGTTAATAATTTATTAGATAATGTGTTTACACATTCAAAAAATAATTTTAATCATGGAACAAAAGACAAATCACAAGGAGATGATTCTTGAA
>ONDN01000068.1 GCA_900316595.1 uncultured Mycoplasmataceae bacterium
ATCATTTAAGTTATCATCTTTAACTATTACTTTTGCCATTCTTATTCACCTCCATTCTTTAAAGTAGTCATATTATATCTTTTTAATTGAATCAATGTTAGTATATTTTAAATGTAGGCTGCTTGCAATTTCTTTGTTGGTTAAACAATGGTTATATGTCATTATTGCATTTTTAAATCTACTATCATATATTGATGGTTTATTAATTTCTAAGAAATTTTTAGTATTTAAATTGCTGATAATTTCTGAAGTTTGTTTTGGAAACATGTCATTTATATCTTCAATGTTAATGCGATTAATTCCATTACATACAACACTTGGTTTATTAATTGTTGTTGGTTTAATTTCAGTAATACTTGCAAATCCAGTCTCAGAAGCAAGATTAACATATGCACTGCCTAATGGCATAGAAGAAATCATATCCTTAGTAATTCTCAATGATGTTTTAACTGTTGGAAATTGACTTGTAACAATAAAAATATTCGCATCTTTAACTTTGTCACATAAATTATCATAGCTAGCCTCAGTGACATCAAAATGGCACTTATGTAAATTTGCCAATGTTTGTAATTCTTTTGTTGTTTTCAATTCATGGGCTAAAGTGGCATCATTTTCTAAATAAGTTACATTACATCCACTAGCTAATGCTGCTTTTGCAACATAATATCCAGAATAAGAATAATTTAAAATTAAAACATTGTTTTCTGGTACTTTTGCATGAACACGCTTTTTCATTTTTTTTATATAGTCTTGTGAATTTTTATATTCTTTGATTTGTTTTTCAACCAAAGTCAATATATTTTCTCCTTTTATTTGTTCTATTGGCAAAAGATATTCATGAACATTTTTGGAATTAATTGTTTCAATAGCAACAGTGGTTAATCCTTTTTTTAATGCTAGAAATAAATTTTTTGAGTTATTAACTAAATACATAAAACCTCATAAAATTTGCTTATCAGATAACAACTTAATAATTTTTTTATCTTTAGGAAAATCAACAAAAGAAACAATGTCAATTGTTTTAATAAATTCAGGAGTTAATTTGTCAATAATTTTTGCTCCAGCATTAATGTAATCATTGTTTGAATAATCACATAAGTTTGTTGTATTACTTGTCACATAAACTTGAATCCCGCTACTAACAAGTTTGTTTACATCTTTTGGAATTAATGAAACACACTTTGAATCCTTATTAGATACAACTAATATTTTCATATGGTATGTTAATTATAATATAAAATAATATTTGATTATATTTGCGCTAGGAGATCAAAATGATTAACTCAAATTCTAAAATTACTATTGATTGTTTAAGAGCACTATCACTTGATCAAATTGCTAATGCTGAGTCTGGACATCCTGGTGTTGCTTTAGGAGCTGCTACAACTTTTTATACCTTGTTTAAATACCATTTAAATATCTATCCTAATACACCAGATTTTTTTAATCGTGATCGTTTTGTTGTTAGTGCTGGACACGCAAGTTCATTATTGTATGCAACAATGTTATGTGCTGGACACAAAAATATAAAGATTAATGATTTAAAACAATTTCGTAAATTAGGTTCAATCACTCCAGGACATCCAGAACCAAATTTACTTCCTGGAATCGAAATAACTTCTGGACCTTTAGGTCAAGGTATTGCGGCTGCTGTTGGTATGGCAATTGCTGAAAGAAAACTTGCTAATATGTTTAACATATATGGAAGAGTGATTGATCACTATACATATTGTTTTCATGGAGATGGTTGTTTACAAGAAGGTGTTGCATATGAAGCTATTAATCTTGCAGGAAACCTTAAATTAAATAAATTAATTTTGTTATATGATTCAAACAAAATTCAACTTGATGGTAAGGTATCTGATTCTACATCAATGAAAGTAAGAAAATTCTTTCATGCATGTGGTTGAAACCATATTTATGTTAAAAGAGGAAACAGTGTTAGTGCCATCAAAAAAGCTATTAGTGCTGCTAAATGTTCATCAAAACCAACTGTAATCCAAATTAATACCATCATTGGTTATGGCTCTCAAAAAGCAGGATTAAATACATGTCATGGCTCACCATTTACTAAAGAAGAAGTTAGAATAATGAAAAGACATTGAAAATATGATTATGCACCATTTTCAATTCCTAATTCTGTTAAATCAGATTTTACTGATTTTATAAATAAGCGTGGAAGCCAAAAATTAACTAATTTCTATTCTGAAGTAAACCTCCTTGAAAAGAGAGATATTGCTTGTTACAATTCATTAATTAAGATTATTGATTCACAAATTGCTTTTGATTCAAACTGGTTTAAAAACATTAAATTCAAACCAAAAACAGCCACAAGACAAATTGTTGGTGAACTTGTAAATATTTTGGTAGAAAATATTCCTACACTTATTGTTGGTTCTGCAGATGTAAGTAGCTCAACTAAAATAGGTTCTAATAGCATGAGTGTATTTTCTTCAGCAAATTATGCTGGTCAAAGAATTAATTATGGTGTGAGGGAATTTGCAATGGCAGCAATTACAAATGGAATTGTTGCTCATGGAGGAATGAAAGCTATTGCTTCTACATTCTTACCTTTTATGGACTATAATAAATCAGCTATTAGGTTAGCTGCTATTGGTCATATTCCATCAATTAATATTTATAGTCATGACAGCATTACAGTTGGTGAAGATGGTCCAACACATCAACCTATTGAGCAAATAAGTTCTTTAAGATTAATTCCAAACCACTATACATTTAGACCATACAACGTAACTGAAAGTATAGAAGCATTGAAATTTGCTATTAATTCAAAAAAATCACCTGTAACTATTATTACATCTCGTAGTGGGTTTGAACAAATTGAAGTCGATTCAAAAAATATAGAAAAAGGTGCATATGTTATTTCTCCTTCTACTGATAAATATAAACTAACAATCATTGCTACAGGTAGTGAAGTTGCAACTGCTATTACTGTGCAGGAATTATTGAAACGTAAACACATTGATTCCCGTGTTGTTTCTGCACCATGTTTAGAATTATTTAAAGATCAAAACCAACAATATATTAATCACATTTTAGGAGATAAACCAGTAGTATCGATTGAATTTGGTTCTACATCACCTTGATATAAATATGTTGATTTATCAATTGGTATTGATGAATTTGGACGTAGTGGTAATGCCAAAGATGTTGTAAGTTATTTCAAATTAACACCACAAAAAATTGTTTCAAGAATTGTTAATTCTCCAATATTGAAAAAGAAAGGTAGAGATTAATTATGACAAACGGAAAATGAATTGGGATATTAGTAGCAGTATTTATTGTTGCAATTATTATAGGTATCATTATTGGTTTTAAAATTGCCAAGAGAATGACCCAAAAACAATTACAAGAAAATCCACCTATTACAGAGGAACAAATTCGTGCTATGTATGCACAAATGGGAAGAAAGCCAAGTGAACAACAAATTCGTCAAATTATGAATAACTTTAAGCGTAAAGTTGATGAAAAATAATAATGGCGAAGTTTATCAAATCCGCTAATAGTATAACCGATTGAATTAATGATAATGTTGACGAAATTGCCTTTATTGGTCGTAGTAATGTTGGTAAGTCATCATTAATAAATGCCCTAGCAAAACAGAAAATTGCAATTGTTTCTAAATCACCTGGAAGAACTCAATCCGCTAATTTTTATGATTTTGGTAAATATCGTATTATTGATTTACCTGGATATGGTTATGCCAAAGTAAATAAAACAAAAAAGAATGATCTAATCAATATTATTGATGACATTTTTAAATACCGCAAAAACATTTTTGCATTCTTTCAAATTTGTGATGCAAATGTCATAACTGAAGAAGATGCAAAATTTCATTTTTATATAAACAAAAAATTTGCAAATAATTTTGTTGTACTAAATAAAATAGATAAACAAAATATGAAACTTTATTTATCAAAACTAGATGAAATTTCTAAATACTTAAATATTGATAAAAAACATATTATTTTTGTTAGCGCCACAAAAAATAAAAATATTGATTTATTAAGACAAACAATAAAAGAATTACTTAAATTTTAAAATCTTTCATATTAATATATGAAATGAATATTAATCATAAGATTAAGATTTTAACCCTAATAATTTTAATACTAACAAGTTTGATCTTAATTATCATTTTTGGTATAAAAATAGAAATTATTAAATCAAATATTGTAATTAGTGATGGAACATCACAAATAGTTCTTATAAACAAAAAAGTTCACAAATATTTACAAAAGCAATTAGAAACAAAAACCTATCAAATAAAGGATATTAACAAAACTATTGATGTTAAATGTTTTTTAGTCTTTAGTCATAAAATAGATGATAATTATAGCTACTATTGCAATTTATCAGATGGTAGTCTACTTTCTCAAGGGATATATAACACTAATATAAATTTTGGTCAAGTTATAATGTATGAATATTTTGTATATTTCAACTAATATATAATATTCTCATGCTAAAGCATGAGATAACATTTTGATATAAACCAACATATCTAAATAGGAGTGTTGTTTTGTTGACAAACATCGCTAATAAAATAATTGCAAATGAATTAAATATTAAAGATGATTTATTTTTTGATGTCATTATTGTTAATAATGAACAAATTAAAAAAATAAATAGTAAATTTCGCCATATAAACAAAGTGACTGATGTTATTTCTTTTGCATTAAGAGATTCAAATAAATCAATTAAAGTGAATCTATTAGGAGAAATATATTTGGCTCCAGATTATATCTGTAATATTGCAAAAAGCGACTTTAAAAAAGTATTTATTTTTACATATATTCATGGTGTATTACATCTTTTATCATATGATCATAAAAATAAAGAACAAGAGAAAAAAATGTTTGATTTACAAGATAAAATACTAAGAAAAATTAAATTTTAATTATGAATAAAAAATATGGAACTGTAGTTATTACTGGTAAACCTAATGTTGGTAAATCAACATTAATTAATGCTCTTGCCAAAAGAGAAGTTGCTATCATTTCTAAAAAACCGCAGACTACA
>ONDN01000066.1 GCA_900316595.1 uncultured Mycoplasmataceae bacterium
AATGTTATCTAATACATCCAATCTTGATGATATTATGTATTTGTTTCATTTACATTCTCAAACATTAACTGCTAGGTTTTGGAGAGAGAATCATAATGGTCTTGTTATTGAGATCAATTCTCAATTTGCATGTAAAGGTAAAAGTATTGAATTTATATCTAATTACTATGGTATCACTTTAAATCACTGTATCTCTTTTGGTGATGGCGATAATGATGTGGAAATGTTAACTACAGCATGACATAGTTTTGCAATGAAAAATGCAACTAGAACAGCAAAAATATACGCAAGATATATTACTGAATATGATAATGATAATTGTGGTGTAGCTAGGGAGCTAATAAAATTTTTTAAGTTAAAGGGGTATAATAATAAGTAACACTATGACAAAAAAGTATAAATATAAACCTCAACAAACATGTTCTCAATTAATGGAGATATGGATTAAAGATGACAGGATTATTGAAAAGGTAAAAATTACTGGAGGTTGTCCAGGTAATACCATAGGTGTTTCTAAATTAGTTGCAGGTCGTAGTATAGATGAAGTTATTAATACATTGAAGGGCATCCCATGTAGAAATAAACCTACTTCATGCCCTGATCAATTAGCTATAGCTTTAAATATGATTAAAAATCATGAATTAGAATAAAGAAAATAATATGAGCATTCGAAAATTTAACGACCAAGAACTTACTAGACGCAACCGTCTAAAAGAATTACAACAAAATAATAATGATCCATTTAAAAACGAAAAATTTGTTCGTAATTTTAATACTAAAAGTTTTAATGAAAAATACCAGGATTCTACCAAAGAAGAATTACATAATTCAAATGATAAAGTTTTAATTGCTGGTAGAATAATGGCAATTAGACAAACATTTGGTGTCATTAAAGATTTTTACGGAACTGCTCAATTTTACTTAAATAAAAAAGCCATCCCAGAACAAAAATTTAAAGAATTTAAAAAACTTGATATTGGTGATATTATAGGCATTCAAGGAACACCAATGAAAACTAATACTGGACAAGTTACAGTAAATATTCAAGATTTCGTACTATTATCCAAATCATTGAAACCACTACCAGAAAAATGACATGGATTAGTTGATGAAGAAATTCGAGCAAGGCATCGTTATGTTGATTTAATCATGAATGATGATTCAATGAAAACATTTGTTTTACGTAGCAAAATTATTTCATTAATTCGTAAATTTATGGATGAAAATGGTTATTTAGAAGTTGAAACACCTGTATTGCAACCCATTCTTGGTGGTGCTGCAGCAAAACCATTTGTTACACATCATAATGCACTTGACCGTGAATATTATTTAAGAATTGCCACTGAACTTCCATTAAAAAAATTAATTGTTGGTGGTTTTGAGAAAGTATATGAAATTGGCCGTATTTTTCGAAATGAAGGTATGGATGCTACACATAATCCAGAATTTACAAGTTTGGAAGCATATACTGCATATGCATCGATGGATGATATGATGGATTTAACTGAAAAATTATATCGTTATATTGCTAATGGTATCGGTAAAACAAAATTAACTTATAAGAATGTTGAAATAGATTTTTCTAAACCTTTCAAACGAATAACAATGATTGATGTTATAAAACAAGCAACTAATATAGATTTTAATACTGTTAAAACTGATAATGAAGCAATAGAAATTGCTAAAAAATTAAAGTTAGAACTTTTACCTCATGAAAAAAATCGTGGTCATATAATTGCTAAAATCTTTGATGAATTTGGCGAAAAATTATGTCAGCAACCAACATTTATTTATGAATATCCAATTGAAGTTTCACCTTTAGCTAAGAAAAAAGCTGATGATCCAAAAATGACAAGAAGATTTGAATTTTTTATTTGTGGTAAAGAATTTGCTAATGCTTTTAGCGAATTAAATGACCCTATTGATCAATATGAAAGATTTGAAAATCAATTAAATGAAAAAAACTTAGGTAATGAAGAAGCTAATGAAATGGATATGGATTTTATTGAAGCTCTAGAAAATGGTTTACCACCAACTGCAGGTATAGGTTATGGAATTGACCGTTTAGTTATGCTGTTTACAAATAATGAAACAATTCGTAATGTTTTGTTATTTCCACATATGAAAGATATTAACAAATAACAATTGTTATGAGTAAAATTACTCGTAAAAAACCTGCATATATTCGGAAATATGATTATATTCGCTATTTCTATCGTCCAAAAGATGAGTGATTCTATTCAACAAAAGATTTAGAAAAATATATTCATGATTTAATATTAACTAATATTCAAAATTCATCATTAATTTTTGATGATTTTGATATTGATGATGAAAAAAATCTTGATGGAGAAGAAAGTGAAATTGATACATATTCATTAATTAATGAAATGAAAGCTGATGGTGTTGATTTAGATGAAAATGACCCTAAAGTTTTTGAAGGGAATATTATTGATCAAAAATCAAAATTATATATTGAAAAATATTTTGTTGATTATTTTAATCAAAAAGACATTAATAATATTGATATTATTGATTTTTCAAAACTAAAACTTAATAATGAACAACAATTTGCTAAAACAATGGAATATTTGCAATCACATAATTATGCGATTATGTTTCAACCAACATTTATTGCAAGAAATAAGGCCATAGCAAAACCAGATGCTTTAATTAATGATGGTGGTAAATTAATTCTTGTTGAAACAAAAGGAACAACAAATCCTAAATTTAATCATTTAGTTGATATCTATTATCAAAATCAAATCATTAATGAAGCATTAAAAGAAAAAGACTTTTATATTGATGAATATTATTTGTGTATTGTTAAATATGAATTACTAAATTTAAAACAAATAAGTTTTGTTTTAACAAAGAATTGTTCATTAAGCAAATCAGGATTTGCCACTCCGAAAGAAGCACAAGAATATATTCATAAATTGTCTTTAAAAGAATCCACAAAAATTAAATCTTTAATAAGAGAGGCGATTAGTG
This sequence comes from uncultured Mycoplasmataceae bacterium, assembly GCA_900316595.1. Lineage (GTDB taxonomy): Bacteria > Bacillota_I > Bacilli_A > Mycoplasmatales > Mycoplasmoidaceae > Malacoplasma_A. The sequence goes on from ONDN01000066.1 coordinate 2,995, forward strand.
ATTTTTCACCAAATGATACAACAATTAAATCACTTTTACAAAATAAAGCTGAATTATCATCAAAGAGAGCACAAGGAACATTTGAAAAAAAATATAGTTTTTTCTTTGAAAAAGATGAAACTTTCTGGAAAATAATTGATGAGCTATATGATTACCAAATCGATAATTCATTACCATCTTTAATTCCAAATGATAAATATAATTCTGAAGTTAAAAATAATGATTATTTACCCCTCCTAAAAGATTATTACTTTTCTCTATGTGATAAAAACGGAAATAGTAAATATCCATCATTACAATTTTCTGGTCATTTAATTAAAATAAATCAAGCAATACACCTTTACAGAGATTATCACTTAGAAAACTTATCATTTGATAAGTTTATTTCTGAACTTGCAACTAACAATGAACTTTTTGATGAACAATATAAAAAAAGTGATGCACTATCTAGATACTTAAAATATATATGTAAAGATAATAAAATATTAACTTATGCCATTCGAAATGGGACTCAGAACTACTTTGACAAACTGAAATCAAAAAAAGTCTATTTTGATTTTGAATCACTAAATATAGCAACTAGAGTTGTTGATAATTATCCGCCATTTATGCAAGTAGTTAACCAAGTATCAGTTATCTTTGATCATGGCGATAAAAATTTAAAATTACTTCCATTTGTTATTATTGATCCGATTAATGGAATTAATAAAAATGATTTTAAAAAAATAATTGATAGTATTTTACCTAATAATGATTTAGAGATTTGCAAACAATATTCATACGTTGTTTATAACAAAAATTTTGAATGTATTAGATTAAGAGAAATGGCAAAGTATATTAATGAAGATGAGTATTTTAAAAAGGTTAGTATTATTGTCGAAAATATCTATGATTTAGCTGATTTCTTTAATATTAGTTCAGCAAAGCTGAATTGCCAAATTATATTGAAAGAATTAAAAGGATTTTATTCAATTAAAAAAGTTTTACCACTTGTCGAAAAATATGATTACGAATCATTTAAAACAGCTGGATGTAAAAACTATAAAACTGAATTAGTTCAAATTACTAATGGTAAGGAGGCACAAAATGCTTCAACAAAACGTTTTTTTAGTTTAATTAGTGATAGTGAGTGAAAAGTAACTGCTGAAAATCTTGGTAAATATTGTGATAATGATGTTCGTGCAATGGTTGCTGTTGAATATTTTGTCAAAAATATTCTTGATGGTAAAGTGCATCAATAAATTATTCATTTATAAGCACAAAATTGTTTTTAACAATTTCCTTAATAATGCAATTATTAATATATTTTTTATATTTTAAGGTTAAGTTATTAAAATATTTATCAAAAATAATTATTTTGTTTTTAGATTCAAATAGTTTTAAAACATTAAGCATAATAATTTCATTAATGTCTTTTGGATTTTCTATTTTAATATTGAACTTTTTAATACAATTCAAAATTGCCTTATTAGAAATAGAATCATAATCAAATTTTTCAATCAAGAAATTATTTTTATTATTGAAATAACAAATAGTTGTATTCAGTCAATTCTGATTTATTTTTATTGTATCAAAATCATTGATTTTGACACTATAATTTTCTAGTTGGTGGTGATTTAATAAACTATCAGTTAATTCAGAAAAATTATCTCTATGGTATGTTTTTCCATTCATCAAATTTGTTGTTTTCTTAGCTTTAATTTCTTTAATTGTGTTAATCTTTTCAATAACCCTATTTGATTTATTAGTGATATTATCAATTTCACAAAATTCATCATAGATAACACGCATTTTTTTATAAATAAATCTTTGTCCAAAGAAATTAGACATTTCAGAAACGCTACTTGACAATATTAATTGTGTATTAATGATAAAAAGAATTTCACCAATTGAAAAGTTATTATTCTTTCAAATCATAACTATACTAGCAAAGCTAGTGATAATAAACAATAAATCATTAAAGAGATTGAATATCAAAGATAGTTTAGATGAAATTATTGACTGAAATGAATTATTCCTTAAACTAACATTAAATTCATTATTCAAACCTTCTTTTAGCTTTTCATTAATATAGCAATTATTACATTTTTTATTTTGAATATATTGATTAGAATAAATGCTAATAGAACTAGCATTCTTTATATTATTTTCTAGACTTCGTTTTTGAAAATTTAGGTTAATTATTGAGTAGAATATTTGAAACAAAATTATAACAATAAATAAAATCAAAAAATAAATACTGTTTGATATCAAAATACATAAGCATACTAAGCCGATGAGAATATTAGACACTAAATTAGGTATGGCAATAATATTAAAATTGCAAATTGTAATCATGGCATTATTTAAAATAAAAAAGTTATTTTTATTTACTTTATTAAAAAATCCATTTTTCTTATTGAATAAATTATCAAATAATTTAGATTTATAAAAATAATATTGCTCTTTTAATTGTCTGCTATTTAAATAAGTTAATAAATAATTAAACAAATGCTTTAAAGAACTAATAATTGCAAAACTAAAACAAACTATGACTAAATTTTTAACATTTTGGCTAATTACACATAAATCAAGAACATAATTCATGAATAAACCAAAGCAAATACTTAATGAAGCAATTAATATATTAATTAATGTAAACAATAAAAATAATTTAACATCCAAATAATTGATTCACTTTTTACTATTTAATTTTGTTAATTTATTAGATTTAATTTTGCTAATTTTAATAAAAATATTAGCAAAGACTTTAGCTAATTCTTCAAAACTAAGAATATATTCGCCTTTAGCAGAATCATAAATTTTAATTCCTTTATTGACTCTCTTAGCAATAACAAAATGATTATTATTGTTATTAAAAATAACAAGAACAAAGTAATCACTAATATTTAGTTTTTCCAATTCTATTATGTTTGTTTCATATGTTTCAGCCAAAATACCATATTTAAAACATAATGCTTCAAATTCAAAAATACTTAAACCATAAGAAGTGAGATTCGCATCTGTCAATATTTGATTAAAATTGCTATTTTTAAAATAGTATTTTGTTAAACTATTAATTACACAAATTCCGCAATGATTTTCGTGATGCTGATAAGTTATATCCATCAATAATATAAAATGAAAAAATAGTGTTTTTTTGCAAAACACTATTTAATCGTTGTTTATATTATTTAATTTCTTAAACCCAGTTCTTTAACTATTTTGTGGTATGATTCAATATCACTTTTCATTAAGTAGTTTAATAAATGCCTACGTTGTTGAACTTTCTTATATAAACCTCTTTTTGATGAGTGATCTTTATGATTGGCATTTACATGTAATGTAATTGAATTAATTTCAGCTGTAAGAATTGCTACTTGAGTAGCAACTGATCCAGTGTTTTTGCTATTACCACCATATTGTTTGACTAATTGTGCTTTAAATTCTTTAGAAATTGCCATGTTTATTTATTAATACTCTAAATTATTCAGCTTCAACTTTAACTTTAGCACCAACAGCTTCAAATTTTTTCTTTAATTCTTCAGCTTCTTCTGGTTTTAAACCATCTTTAATCTTAGCTGGAAGTTTTTCAACTGCTGTTTTAGCTTCCATTAAACCAACACCTGTTGCTTCACGGTATGCTTTAATAACAGCAACTTTGTTTGCACCAGCATCAATTAAACTAATTTTTACACTTGTAGGTGCTTCAGCTTGTGTTGCTGTAGCAGCTGCAGCTACTGGAGCAGCAGCACTAACACCAAATTCTGTTTCGATAGCTTTAATTAAATCATTTATTTCTAATAAAGTCATTTCCTTTAATGAATTAATAATTTCATCTTTAGATAATTTTGCCATATTTATTCTCCTTAATATTAATAATTATTGTGATTTCTTTTCACTAATTGATTTTAAACCGTAAAGAAAATTACGGATTGGACCTTGTAAACAAGATAAAAGCATAGAATATAGACCATTTCTTGATGGAATATTAGCTATTTGTGCTAACTGATCTGGAAGAATAGCTTCTTTACCAATTACTCCACACTTATAAACTACTTGTTTAAATTCAACCATTAATTTATGAACTTCTTTAAATGGAACAACTTCATCACCATGTGCAATGATGATAGCATTTGGACCTGAAAGTTCAGTTAATGATACATTAGCAAGTTTAAATGCACGATTAAAGATATTGTTCTTTGCAACATGCATTTTAGCATTAGATTTATGTAACTCGCGTCTTACTTGAGCAATAACCTTTGCAGGAACTGTATGATACTCAAAAGCAAGAATGCTTGTCGAACCTTTAAGATCACTAACTAATGCTTCAACATCATTAATCTTTTCTTGAATTATTGCTTTCACAATCTTTTCCTTTCTTACTTTTTGCAATAGCTTATTAAAAACCTAGCATAATTTATGCCAGGTTTATTATTTAGGGTGTATAAAATTAATCTTTTATATAACCTCGGTAACATTATTAAAGCATTGAATGCTCGTTACTGTCTTTGGCATATTGCAAGAAACATTATACTATAAATAATTAATATTCAAACCAATTTTGGAGTTAAGTCCAAAAGGCTAAGTATACCCCAAAGTGCCCGTATAAATAAAAAAAGCTCATTTGAGCTCTATTAATTAAAATTAATTAAACAAAAGATTTTTTAACTTAAGGAGTCAAATGAACAAATATTATTATAAACA
>ONDN01000065.1 GCA_900316595.1 uncultured Mycoplasmataceae bacterium
CTCAAGGTTTTTCACCTAGTGAAAAATATGTTATTGATGAATTAAAAAACATCATTGAATTATGTCCAGGAAGAGTATTTATTGCAACATTTGCTTCTAATTTACAAAGAATTGATGAAATTATTCAAATTGGTGTAAAAAACAAAAGAAAAATTTGCTTATTAGGCCGAAGTATGAATAATAACGTTGGCATTTCTATTGATATTGGTTTTTTAAATATTTCTAAAGATCAATTTATTGAACCTAGAGATCTTAAAAATTATCGTGATGATCAAATATTAATCTTGTGTACTGGATCTCAAGGTGAAGAAATGGCAGCATTAAATCAGCTTGCTAATGGTAATAATGTTTGAATTTCATTCAAACCAACAGATACTATTATCTTCTCATCAAACCCAATTCCTGGAAACTATGAAAGTGTAGAACGTTTATTGAACTTATTGTATATGCGAGGTGTAAGGATTTGTAGTAACTCTAAAGAAACAAAACTTCATACTACTGGTCATGCTTCACAAATTGAACAACAGTTACTATTCAAATTAGTAAATCCACAATATATTATCCCTATCCATGGTGAATATAAAATGCTAAGAGCATTAAAACAAAATGCCATTGACTCAGGAATTCATCCAGATAACATTATCCAAATAGCTAATGGTCAAATTGTTCATATTTTAAATCATAAGCTATATACAACAGATGAACATATTGAAATGTATGATGTATATGTAAATAATGGCAAAATTGATACTAATTCAACAGGAATGTTGAAATACCGTAAAACATTATCAGAAAATGGAATCTTGAATGTTACTTTGGTAATTGACCTAAAGCAAAAGAAATTATTAAATTTACCTGTAATAACAACAAAGGGTACATTCTTTGTTAAAGATTCTCAACCTTTAATTACTAAAATTGCTTATAGTATTAAAGAAAAAGTAGAAGAACAAATAATAGATGCTAAGTTTATTAATAATAATTTGTTGCGAAGAACTGTAGCTAATGTATCACAATTCTATATTTGATCTAATAAGCGTAAAAAACCACTAATTAGAACAACAATCTTTAATGTTGAATAATTCATTTATTTTGTAATATTATGTTTCTTGCTTGATTTATTCCAGTCATAGTTGTCATCTCATTAAGCATCATAATTTTAATCTTTGTTTTAGTAAAAAAAGAGAAAACAAAGTCAAAATCAACTTATGTATGCGAAGAGTCATATAAAGAATTATCTAAAACAAATCAAGAAACAGATCAAGACAAATGTGAAAAGAGTGTTATTAATAAAATTATTAATCCATCTAATAGTATTGGTAATTATCCTTATCAGTATGAAGATATAATTGCTATAAATGAAATTAAAAGAGATCAAGCCGCTGAATGAGCTGTACAACAAGTTGATTGTTTAATACAAGAATTAATAAAAAATAAATTAAACAATAAAGGTAAAACTTATACCAATTTTACATTTTACTATCAATGACCAAAAAGTTGTGAAATAGATAATTTGGTTGTAACAAAAGCTGGAATTTTCATTATTGAAACAAAATACTGAGTTGGCCATATCAGTGGAAATGACAAAGATGAATATTGACTTCAAGAGTATGATGATCCCAATAAAGAAGATGAAAAACATGATAATCCAATTTGGCAAAATAAAAAACATGTAGAACATTTTAGGAACATATGAAAAGTTTTCACTAATAAGAATCAAAAAATTTTTGATTTTGTTATACTTTACCTTAACAAAAATTCCCAAAAAGGTGTTTTTACTATTTCAGAGGCATTAGATGATATTTATGAAAAAAGTATTAATGGTAACGAAAATATTGAAGGGATTAATAATATTATCGAAAAAATACTAAAAATATATTTTTGTTCAAGAGAGGAACATATGAAGTATGTTAATCAACTAGAACAAAAGCACAAAAGTTAAGTTTTTAATTTATTAAATTCTTCAAAAAATTTAACTGCTGTTGTATCAAAATAGTAATCAGTAATTGAATTAGTAAATGTTGATTTTGTTGGATTAACTTCAATTATTTTTAATCTCGGATTTTGTTGTTTAGCAATAAATGGTAACTGGTTGGCTGGCATAACTTGACCAGAGGTACCTATTATCAATAAAACATCAGCTTTGGTAATGTGTTTCAATGCATTTAAATGTGTATCATGATCAATACCTTCACCATAAAAGATAAAATTAGGTTTTAAAACACCATGACATTTTTTACACCTTGGCGGTAAATTTTCTAAACTTATTTCTTTGTCAGAATATATCTTATTACATTTAATACATTTTAATGTTTTTACTGTGCCATGAAATTCAATGACATTATTTGCTCCACCAGCTTGATGCAAATTATCAATATTTTGGGTAATAACTGCTTTAACTTTATTAGCCTTTGATCATTCACCGATAGTTAAATGAGCTAAATTAGGTTTAGACTTATCAAGCATATAATCATAAAAGATATGTTTAATTTCTTTCCAAGAATCTAGAGGATATGAATAGAAATAATTCAATTCAATAAATTTGGGATCATACTGTGTTCACAATCCGCCAACACCAGTAAATGGCGGAATTCCGCTTTCAACAGAAATACCAGCACCTGTAAATACTACAAGGTAGCTGGCATTATCAATAATCTTCTTAACTTCTAAAAAATTATTTTCTGATTTCAATGTTTTTATTAACTTTAGCTTTTTCTCACAATAAAGTTTGAGAATAATTTTTATTAGTTGCTTTAATTAATAAATCATTAATGAATGGTCATGCAATAAATAATATTGTTCCACTTCAGAAAATGCATGAAGCAATTAATCTATTAATTTCATGTCCATGAATATCTCAAAATAAACCTCATGTTGTATATTCTTTAAATGGATTTTCAGCAACTTGAATTATGAATACATAAATCATTTGATATAAAGGAACTGCAAAGCAACCAAGAGCTCCAATAATTGCAAAAGGCACTTGTCCTTTTTGATAAGAAACTTCAGTTTTAGGCACCCTTTGAGTGAATCTATTAATTACAGACATAAATGTTACAAAACCATATATTGTAAACATTAATACAACTGCAATGTTTGACAATCCATCAAAAATTTGGTCAGTATTTAGTATTGCAGAAATAATTCCAAATGTAAAGAATCAGAATGAAACAATTATTATTGACATAATAAATCCACCTGTTAATTTGTTTTTTGA
>ONDN01000064.1 GCA_900316595.1 uncultured Mycoplasmataceae bacterium
AAAGTACTTTAATTTATTTTCCCCTAATACATTTTTTATTATGTTAATTACTTTAAAAATTTCGATTTTATTAGAAGCACCATATGGAATATTAATCAATTTCAAATCTTTATATTCATGTAATTTTGCTTCAAGCTTATTTATCATATTAATAAACTCATAACGGGCAATAATACTTGCAGCAGCAATAGCAATATATTTAGATTCAGATTTAGTTTCAAATATATCTATTTTATTTTTGTTAGCATATTCAATCCCTAAACTGTTTAAGTATCGCAAATAATTATCTTTTGTGCAATATTGGTCCATATAAACCGGAATATTTATACCTACTTTTGATCTAAGTTTTGTTATGCAATCATTATGTCCTCATGTTTTTATAATGTGAGCATTTTTATACTTTTCATATAAATCATTAAATTTACTAGGAAAAATAATACATACAACATTAGGACATATTTTTTTAATTTTTGGTGCAATAGTTAAAATTTTTTCATCTGATATTTTTTTTGAATCATCAATACATAATTTTTTAAGTTCCTTGCTTAAAGCAAGATCAACATAAACAGCACAGCAAACTATACCGCCAAAATAATCACCAACACCAACTTCATCACATCCAATGTATGTTGATTGTATATCACTAATCATTGTTTGTGTTTTATTAAACTCTACATATGGTAAGTCTAACTTAACACAAACTTTTACCACATTAGTACCTTGTACAACAATTTTTTTAGACTTATAAAGAGAAATAGTTGTTTTATCAACAACAAATCGATCAAAAAATTGATTTGATTCGATTAAACTATCTTTTGATTCCTTTAGAAATTTAAGAACACGCTTGTATTCACCATCCGTTAACTTATTTGAATACAATGACTTATTGTATTTCTGTGGCATTTTAATAGATTAACTATTTTTTATCTTCTAGACTTTCTTTTATTTCCTCGTCTATTCTTTTTAGAATATTTTGCTTTTGATCTTCTTTTTTTAGGTTTTGGTCCTGGTTTACCACGTCTTACTATAGAATGTGAATTAACTACTTCAATTCTACCGCTTGAATTATGAACAACTAAATTAGTTTTATATTTTCTAGATATAGCACGAGCCTTTTTAATAGCAGTTGATTTTTTACGTGTGTGAAATGTTCGACGACCTGCTTTATTAACTTTAACATCTCATCCGCCATCTTTGTTTGGAACTACATGATGAGCATTAGTAGTTTTCTTTTTTGCCATATTTTATTCTCCTATATTTCATTGTACCATATTTAATCTTATTAATTAAGTGCTATGTATTCTAATTAATTATGTGCACATATTGCAATAGTAAAGATTAAATTTATCCAAGTATAGAGTAAATGTCTCTCAATTTGTGGAGACATTTTTTATTTATAATGATAATAAAAACAATGAATTACAATTTTGATAAAAAAGTAGCTGAAATTTTAAACAAAAAATTTAAATCTAAAATTCATAGTGGTTATGACCCAGAAGATGTAGATAATTTTTTTGATGAAACTATTGAATATATCAAGGTAATTGATGAATATCGTAAATCTTTAGATAATATTGTCAACAATTATGAAAGAAAAATAAATCATTTAACTTCTGAAATTGAAGAAAAAGAAAAAATGATTAATACTTTACAAACTAAATTAGAAGATTTAAATAAAGATGGATACACTTATCGTCATATGATGGATAAGGTTAATAGATTAGAAGCACAAATCCAAAAAGATAATTCAAACAAAAAAGGAAAAGAATAACATATCTTTTGTTTTTATAAAAATGTATTTATATATATAATTAATACACGAGTTTATAAAATTTGAAAGGAAAATTATGGCAGATAAAGTTAAATTTGACAGAACAAAACCTCATGTTAACATTGGTACCATTGGACATATTGACCATGGTAAAACAACTTTGACAGCTGCAATTTGTACATATTTATCAAAACATGCTGAAAAAGGTAGTGCTGAAGCAAGAGACTATTCATCAATTGATAGTGCTCCAGAGGAAAAGGCACGTGGTATTACAATTAATACTACACACGTTGAATATTCAACACAAAAAAGACACTATGCACACGTAGACTGTCCAGGACACGCTGACTACATTAAAAATATGATTACAGGTGCTGCACAAATGGATGGAGCAATCTTAGTAGTTGCTGCAACTGATGGTGTAATGCCTCAAACACGTGAACACATTCTATTGGCTAAACAAGTTGGTGTTCCTCGTATCGTTATTTTCATGAATAAATGTGATATGGCAAATGATCCTGAAATTCAAGAGCTTGTTGAAATGGAAGTTCGTGATCTATTAAACAAATATGGTTTTGATGGAGACAAATCACCAGTTATCCGTGGTAGTGCTTTAGGTGCACTTAAAGGTGAGGCTCAATGAGAAGAATCAATTGGTAAATTATTAGATGCAATTGATGAATGAATTCCAACACCAGTTCATGATTTGGATAAACCATTCTTATTACCTATTGAAGATATTTTCACTATTTCAGGTCGTGGTACAGTTGTAACTGGTCGTGTAGAACGTGGTCAAATTAAATTAAATGATGAAGTTGAAATTGTTGGTTTAAAACCTACAACTAAATCAGTTGTTACTGGTCTAGAAATGTTCCACAAGATGTTAGACTATGCTGAAGCTGGTGATAATGCTGGTGTACTATTACGAGGTATAAACCGAGAAGATGTACAACGTGGTCAAATTCTTGCTAAACCAGGTTCAATTAAACCTTACAAAAAATTTAAAGCACAAATCTATATTCTTAAGAAAGAAGAAGGTGGACGTCACACACCATTCTTGAATGGATACCGTCCTCAATTCTACTTCAGAACAACTGATGTAACAGGTTCAATAACATTGAAACAAGGAGTAGAAATGGTAATGCCAGGTGATAACACTGAAATTTCTGTTGAATTAATTGCTCCTATTGCTATTGAAAAAGGTTCAAAATTCTCAGTACGTGAAGGTGGTCACACTGTAGGTGCTGGTTCAGTTGTAGAAATTGCTGAATAAATTAATTTTCTTTTAAAAAAGTCGCCCAAGTTGAATTGGGTGACTTTTTTTATTTATTATTATGGTAGCTCGTGCGGGAATCAAACCCAGCAAATCTACGCTTGAGAGGCGTATGTGTTCATCATTTCACCAACGAGCTATATAACACAAAGATTATATTAATTATATTTAATATGATTTACCTTAGCTGATAATTTAATGTGTTCTAATGTTTTAAATAAATAGTCAAATCCTTCTTTATATTTTTTTGCTTGATATAATCTTTCAGCTTCTTGTATTGAATCTTCAATCATTTTATCCTCATGTCGATATTTATTCGCAGAGAAAATTAAACATCTTAAATAGTACTTCATTGTATTATCTAATGAGCATGCATTGTAATATGAAATAACTAATTGCTTTAATAATTCAATTTGTTCATTTACATATTTAAAATTAAATGCATAGTTTTTACGAATTAATCCAATCAATTCATTAATCTTAATTAGATTCTGATCAATACTTTTAATGATTTCTTCATTTTGTGAATTAATTGTACTTTTAAAATTCTTTAATTGAGTGAATGTTCATTGTAAATCAAATAAATCATTAATTAGCGCAATTGATGACTGATATTTACTTGTAATATCTTTTCATAAATTAATAATGTTAGATTGTCATTTAATAACATCTTTATAAAAAATTAAAATGTCTTTTAAGAAATTTATACGATCATTGTAATTAGTATCATTTGCTTGATTTTTTAGAATATTAAGTTGTATATTCATCTTCTTATATTTATCTTGTAATTTATCAATTTGTGCACTAATTTCATTAGAATTATATTCACTGAAATAATTATTAATTTGTTGAAAGCTATTTTTTAATGAAAAATAATTATTTGACCATAATTCAAATGTTTCACTAATAAACTTTATACTATTTTGAATTAATAGATTAATTCGATCATTATGCTTGAATATATTAATTGTAGGTTCGACTTGTTGTGAAATAATCCTAATTAGTTCAAATGATTGATCAAAATCTAGATTGTTTAAATTAGTATTTAAATCATCAAGATTAATCTTTACACTAACAATAATTTTTTCAACATCTCGACGTTCTTTTTCAAATAAGACATTACTATTCTTTTCAAATAGCTCATCAAGATCTTGCTTTGATTTTGTTAAGTAAAAGAATGCTTGTAAATAAATATAAAGTGTTTTTACTAAGGAATAATAACTAATACATTTTTCATTGACTTGATTAATAGATTCAACTATTTTTTGATTGTTGATTTTTGTTAAATAATTATTGCAATCTATTAACAACATTTTAATTTCTTTAGATAATTGAACAAGAATTTGTTTGTCAAATTTAGAAAGTAAATTATTAGTATGAAAATTATTTATAGCATCAAAGATTATCTTATATTTAGTTAATATTATTCTTGTCGAATCTGTGTAGTCAGTTGTTGTATTATATAGATTAAAAATATTGTCATGTAATTTATGACAATTTGCTAAATCAACATTAATTTGCTTAATAAGTTTATTAGATATAGAAAATCTGAACTGTCTATTAAAATTTGTTAGATTTATAATTTTAGTTTTTAACTTGTCAACTTGTTCTTTATAAAATTTCTTGGCTTCAATTATATTGAGAACAACACCTTCTAATTGCTTGTTATTTTTTGAAAGAGCTTCAAGATAATTCAAACCACCAGAAATTGAAAAAATAGCTATTTCATTATATTCATTCTTAATGTTTTGCTCTTTTTTAATAAATTTTCTTTGAAGAAGAAATATAACAGTAAAAAAAATAAATACCAAAACTAACAAAGATGATAAAGATATTAAAGCAATGTTAATAATGCTCATAGTATATACTAATTATATTTATATTATTTAGTATTTGAAATAGACACCAATTTAATAGTTGGATAATATTTAATGATTTTTAACATTGAGAAATTATCAAGCAATATTTCATAAATTAAATCAATAAAATATTTTTCAAGATCATGACCAACATCAAGACCATTAATACTTAAATCATCTAATAAAATTCAATCATGTCATTTAATATCACCGGTTACAATAAGTGAATTTTTGCTAAAATTGTTTAAGTCATTTTTTAAGTTGCTAAATCCTGCTCCACAAGACAAAATTACAGAATCTATAGTTTTTGATTTTTTAAGAAATTTAATATTACCTGTTTTAAATATCTTATTAATAAAATTAATAGCATTTGAAAATTCCATTTTTTTATTAAATGACCCTATATAATATAAAACTTTATTATTTGCATTTTTAATACATGAAATATTTTTGAGCTTTAAAATCTTGATTAAGTAATAATTTAGACCATATTCATTAAAATCTACACAAGTATGAAGAGAAATTAAACTTATTTTGTGTTTCTTCAATTTATTTAGCAATGAAATAGAATTACATTGATCTTCAATTTCATTAGAATTAATAAAAATAGGATGATGCGAAATTATTACATCATATCCTGATTTTATTGCAAAATTAATAACTTTTTCATTACAATCAAGACATATTAAAACTTTGCTAATATTTTTATCTCATGAGTAAAAACGACGAATTCCACTTTGATCTCACTCGTCTTGCAATTTTAAACTAAATTTATTTGTTAGTGCTTTATATATTTTTTTTAAAGTAATCACTTATTAACCTCATTTCATGTCTTATATTCTTATTGTATTTTATTGCCACAGGATTACTTTTAATAAATTCTAATTGTTGTTCTAACATTTTATTAAAAAGTAAGGATTTATGTTTTAGGTTATAAATACCAAAATAATAATCATTTGTAGTTTTTGCAATTAATGAATTTTTTGTTTTGTTTGTTGTCACATGAATCAATTGATAATAATATTTACGATCATAGATTGTTTCCTCATATTCAAAATATAAATAATTCTCTGCTAGAAATTTTCTTAGTAAATCAAGTTCACTGTTAGAGACTATGATAAAATTGTCAATTCGAATATCTTTATCAATATTAGAAATAATATTAATTATTTTATTACTACCCATACCTGAAATAACTACATAATCAAAATGCTTTTCATATTTTCAATTTTTTAATCCATCATTTAAAACATTAATAACCTTGTTTGTGGCTGTGTATTTTCTTGTATTATTAATTGACATATTTAATGGTTTTTGATTAATTTCAATGTTATAAATTTTATTTACCTTTTTATTTTTTAATATCTCTAAAGCAAGAAATGCATGGTCACTTCCAATGTCAGCAACTATGCATTTCTCTTTTTTAATTCTGTTAGCTATTGCAGCAATTCTATTCATGATTTGTAATGTCAACAAAACTTGCCAATTTAAAACTCTTACTTGGATGTTTTAATTTACGCATTGCTTTAGCTTCAACTTGTCTAATTACATCACATTGCTTATGCAATTTTTGACTTATCTCATTTAAATTCATTGATGAATAATATGGTTTTAAGCCAAAACGCATTCGAATAATTTCTTGTTCTTCATCAGTTAATGCTGTTTTTAATAAATCTTCAATATGTTCTGAAACTAATTCATGATAAGCATAAACATCTGGTGATGGGGTATTTTTTTCTCTTAGAAAATCAGTAAATTGTGAATTATTATCATGTTCAATAGGGCGATCAAGTGAAACAGAATCAATTGCAATTTTACGAATATCACTAATTTTTTTTGCAGAGAATCCTTCTTTTTCTCCACCCATGCCTTGAGTTAATTCATCAATTGTTGGTGCTCTTCCCAATTTTTGAGTTAAATTACTTTCTGTTTTGAATAATTTATTAATGGTATCCATTAAATGTACTGGTACACGAATTACACGTGTTTGATCAGCAATAGCTCTAGTAATGGATTGTCTAATCCATCAAGTAGCATATGTTGAAAACTTATTACCCAAACGGTAATCATATTTAGAAATTGCCTTCATTAAACCAACAATACCTTCTTGAATTAAATCTTCCAAATCAATCCCATAATTTAAATACTTTTTAGCAATTGAAGTAACTAAACGCAAATTTGATGTAACAAATTGATTTTGTGCATATTGACGCATTTCAGGATCTGGATCATCTAAAAGTTTAGCGATTTTTGTTTCTTCTTCACTTGATAGCATTCTTGAAGAACCCAAAACAGATAAAAAAGCTTTAATTCCGTCATTAATTTTTTCTTTAGTAGAAATTTTTAAAATGCCAGTAACATCATCTATATTACTATTTAAAAAATTTTCAGCAAACTCTTTATCTTCTTCGTTAGCAATGATTTTTACACCTTGTTTAGCCAATGCTTTTTCAAAAATGCTATAAATATCATCAGGTAATTTACAATTGATTAAGCTCTTAGCAATCTTTTCTCATTCAATAGTATTTCTATTGTGTTTACGAGTTTTTGCCTTTTTAATAAAATGTTCAATTAATTCATTAATTTCGAGATTTGAAATCTTACGTAACTTTACATTATTCTCAAGAATTGTAGATCTAACATAACCACCATATTTACCTGAGGCAGTAGATTTGTTAAAAATTAGTTTTCTAACAGTAGGCTTTCTACCACGCTTTTGAACTTTTTGTTCAACTAAAATTTGATTTGATTTTTGTTTTTTATTAATTAATTCTCTAGACTTAAAAGGAGTATATGTTTTTGTTTTAGCAACTACTTTCTTAACAAAAATATGTTTTTTGTTTTTTTTATTATTTTTGTTATCGCCTTTAATAATTTGTTTTTTTGCAGATCCTTTTGCAACTTTTTTAATAGGTTTCTTAGTAGACTTTTTAATAACTTTCTTAGTAGATTTTTTAATAGGCTTCTTAGCAACCTTTTTACTTAATTTTTTATTAGTAGATTTTTTAGTTAATTTAGATAATTTTGAAGATTTAGTTTTACGACTCATATTCTTTATAATTATATACACATAACTTGTAAATTAACAAGAGATTTTATTAAACGTAGAAATTAATTGCACTTCTTGATGGGAATGCTGACATTCTGATCATCGTACTTTTCTTTGAAGAATAATTATAACTAGATCTAGATTGTGAACCAGAACTAACTGCTTGCATTACAGAAGAAGCTATTCCGGATATGCATGACATAATTAATCCAATTCCCATAATTGCCACTCATGCAGTCATTGCTGCACTACCAGCAATTGTTGTTTTCTTTTCTTGAATTGATAATTTTCTCATTTTTCCTCCTTTCAAGAAATAAAATGGCAAAAAATTGAAAAAATGTATTATTTATAATCAATAAGATTGATTATACCGCCACCGATGGTGAATCTTCCACAATACAAAACAGCAAATTGTCCTTTAGTAACACAAAGTGTTTTTTTATATCTTAAAATTACTTTATCACCTTGAATTTTAAACTTTGTTGAAACTAATTTCATTCTATGTCTAAAACGAACTTTAATTCTTTTACCTAATCAATGATGATAGTCATTTATTCAATTAAATGATTTTAGTTCACAATAATTTGATGTCAAATATTTCTTTTGGCTTCTTTCTTTAACAACATACAAAATATTTTTAACAGCATCTTTTTTGCAAACAAAATATCGATGTTCTAATCCATTTAATCCCAAATTCTTGTTTTGACCAATAGTATAAAACATAATACCATCATGTTTTCCAAGCACTTCATTAGTTTCAACATCAATAATATTTCCGGGTTTTTGTTTAATGTAGTTTAATAAAAAATCATGAAATTTCCTTTCACCTATGAAGCAGATCCCTGTTGAATCTTTTTTATTTCAATTTGCAAGATTTTGTTGTTTAGCAATTTCTCTAACTTTTTCTTTTTTTAAATTGCCAATAGGAAAAACAACTTTTGACAATTGTTCTTGATTTAGTCAACATAAAAAATATGTTTGATCTTTATTTTTATCTTTAGCTTTTGTTAAAAAATATTCACCATTTATATATTCGACATTTGCATAATGTCCCATTGCAATTTTATCGCAATTAAATTTGTTTTTTGCATATTTAATAAACTCATGAAATTTAATATATTTATTGCACAAAATATCAGGGTTTGGAGTGTTCCCAGACTTATATTCGTCAATGACATATTTGAATATTTTATCCCAATATTTTTGGATAAATTCAGTCATATAAATTGGCAAATTTAATTTTTTAGCAATAAGTTTAGCATCTGCAAAATCTTTTTGTGCGTCACATGTTTTTTTGTTTTCATTTGTATGCCCAAGAAAATCAAAATTAAGATATGGATCTCAATTTTGCATAAACAACCCAATTACAGCATAATTTTGTTTCTTTAAAAGATATGCGCAAACAGATGAGTCAACTCCACCGCTCATACCTAAAACAATTTTTGTTTTTTCTGCTTGCCCCATAAATTAAGAAATGTTTTTATTATAATATATATCATTATTACGTAGTTTATGACAAAGCAAATTGATCAAACTAAAAAAATTAAGTTTGGGCGTGGTAGTGATTTTGTATTTGAGAATGTAAGATTCTCTACCAGAATTGTTAAACTATTGGTGTTTTATAATTTGACAAGCAATTGAAAAAAATATTTAGCTGCTTTTGCAGTTGGTATTTTTATGGCTATTGGAACCTCATTATTCATAGAAATTACAGGACTATATGCCGGTGGTTCAGCAGCATTGTTACAAGGTGTTGCACGTTTGATTTATGTATTTATTAAGAAATCTGTTGGTGAAAAAGATTGAATAAACTTGGTATACAACATTTTATTTTGAGGAATGTATTTTGCATTAAATATATTATTGTTCACAGTCCTATATAAAAAATTAAATCGACAATGTATCATTATTACATTTATATATTTAGTTACTACCCAACTTGTAGGTTTTGGATTATCAATGATCCCTCATTTTCAAGAATTTACAATTTTTGGAAATACTCAAACTGTAAATGAACATCTTAGAGAATATAATGTTCAATGCATAATATACAACCCAAATATTTGACCTACACTTGATTCAAGTGTATATCCTGCAAAATATGATTGAAGTTTTAACAATTTAATAACTGATCGAAATGTTGTTCCTGATTCTACATATCAAGATATTTTATCGCTAAACATAGTTCGTTCATTCTTATTAATTGTCTATGCTTTTGCTTTTTCAATTATTAGTTCCATTAGTAATGCTATTCTCTACATAATTGGTGGCAGTTCTGCTGGGACAGAAATGGTAGCTCTATATGTGTCAGAAAAGAAAAATAGAGATGTTACTGTATCTTTAAAAATTTCACAAACATTTTGTTTAATAATGGGTGGTATTTTAGGTTCATACATTACTGGAATTGTTATTTGCCCAAAATATTACTCAGGATGACAATACATAATTAATGCAAATATGATTGGTAGCTTTATTTGAATTTTAAGTAATGCTTTTTTCCTTAGTAAATTATTCCCATCACAAAAGATTGTGAAAGTGGAAGTATATACACAATATGCAGAAGAAGTTGTTAAAGAACTAAAAAAATACAATTATACAAGTCCATCTACAATTGTTAATTCAGTTGGTGGATATAGTGGTGTAAAAAATAATATTTTGATGACTACACTTTCTTTATTTGAAGTTCCATCTTTGATAAGTGTTGTCAGAGAAATTGATAAAAAATGCTTAATTACAGCAAACTTGATTGATGATTGTGATGGAAACATATCAGTGCAAAGACACAAACATATCGAAGAAAAACCTAAAAAAGATGTTAAAAAACTAAATAATTTATCTAATGCTGAAAATGAAGCTACATTACTCATTTGCAAACATCTAAATGTTAATAAAAAGGAAATTAAATCAATAGCTTTGCAGACTCAAGGTTGAACTAATAAAATATTTTTATTTAAATTTAAAAATGGCGAAAAATATATTGTTAGAATTGCAGCATTAGATAAATTATTAGATCGAAATAATGAAATATCAGTTTTAAAACTATTGGCAAATAATAGTGAATTTGATTTTAAATTTATTAATGAACAGACTGGTGATTTTATTAGAAAGTATATTGAAGGAAAAATGGTTCATAAACATATTATTAGAAATAGTAATTTCTTAAAACTCTTAGCGGACAAATTAAAGAAAATTCATGCTATTAAAATTCCTAAGAATTGCAAAATTAAAGAACATGATAACCATCAATATGACAAATATATTAATCACATTGACCAAAAATATCAAAAAATGTACAATGATATATTAGAAAAAAATAAACATTTAGAGAAATGTTTATGTCATCATGATCTAACACCTTGAAATATAATTTATCAAAAAAGAAAACATTCATTATCATTAATAGATTTTGAATGAGCAAGAATTAATTCATATTATTTTGATTTAGCTAATTTCATTAGAGAAGCAAAAATTCATAATACAAGGTATGAAAAAATTTTCTTAGATGCATATAGCAAAAAAATAGATATCAAAATAATCACAGAATATCTATATATATCATCTTTTATTTCATACCTATGAACTTATTCAATAAAAGCTTATAAACATATTTTGTCTTATCGCACTAGAATGTGAAAATTAATTAAAAAATTTTATCAAGAAATTATTGAGCAAAATAAATAGTTACTTCTTAATAACCTCTTTTATTGGTCGATAACTAAATCGGTGGAATTTCTGAATTGGTCCATATTTCTTTAAGGCTTTTAAATGATTAATTGTCCCATATCCTTTATTAACATCAAAATTATATTCAGGATATTTATAAGCAATACTAATCATGTATCGATCTCTAGCTACTTTAGCTAGAATACTTGCTGCAGCAATAGATATAGATTTAGAATCACCTTTAATAATTGATTCAGTTTTAACCTTGATATTTGGTAATTTTTCTGCATCAACAAAAACTACATTAGGTGATATTTTTATATTATGATAAACATCATTCATGCCACTAATTGTTGCTTGTTTAGGATTTAATTTATCAACATCTATTGGAGAAATAAATTCAATATCATATGCAACAGCTGATTTTATTATTTCTTCAAATAATCTTTCCCTTTTTTTAGCTGATAATTTTTTAGAATCATTGATCTCATCATTTTTATAATTCATAGGCAATATGCAGCCAGCAACAACAAGAGGGCCTGCCCAACAACCACGACCAGCCTCATCTAATCCAAGAATATATTTATTTCCTTGAGATCAATATGCCTTTTCAAATTTATACATGTTATTTTTTTTCATAATTTACTTTGCAAATCTTGTTATTGATAAATGTATTAAAAATAAAATCATATGCCTTCATATAATCTTTACTGTTATTTTTGCCAATAAACTTGTATTTGTTAACAACAAAATCTATAAATTCCTGAAAATCTAATTTATTATTTATACCGAAATACTTTTTTAATTCATTTGGATAATATTTAAT
Source organism: uncultured Mycoplasmataceae bacterium (assembly GCA_900316595.1). GTDB lineage: Bacteria > Bacillota_I > Bacilli_A > Mycoplasmatales > Mycoplasmoidaceae > Malacoplasma_A. Next base: position 12,442 of record ONDN01000064.1, read on the forward strand.
ATAAAATTCAAAAGCAAATTTAACAACATCTTCAATTGGTAATACCTTCTTACTAATTGAACCAATTAAACCTAATATATATCCATCTTCTATTCTCTCAATATTTTTAACTAAAATACCAGGAGTATCATATATCGAACAAAATTTATTAATTTTAACTAAATTAATATTTTTAGTTATTCCAGGACGATTTTGAACAATAACTTTATTCTTCTTAGCAAAGGCATTGATAAATGAAGATTTACCTACATTTGGTAGACCAACAACCATACAATAGAAATTAGGATTAATTAAACCTTTAGATTTTAATTTAGCAATTTGACTTGCTAATTTATTTTCAATTATTTTATCAACATTATTAACAAAATCTTTTTGCATGATATCTAAGTAATAAACATTATCTGCTTTATTTTTCAAATCTGCTAAATCTGATTTTAAGGCAATATTAATAATAGGTTTGTTCTTACAAATTTTAATCAAATCGCTATTGCTACTAATATTTACACAACGAGCGTCTATGATTTGTATTACTAAATCTATTTTGTTAATTTGCTGTTTAATACATGAAACAGTTTTGGCCATATGGCCAATATATCAATTTATCTTTTCCATTTAAATAGTTTTATGCTTCTTAGATTGAGCGTTATATAGTTTAGCATAGAAACCTTTTTGTTTAATTAATTGTTTATGTGTTCCATGCTCTATTATTTCACCACTTTTCATAACCAAAATATTATTGGCGTTTTTAATAGTTGATAATCTATGAGCAATTATTATTGAAGTTCTATTTGACATCAATAAATTCAACGAATTTTGGATGTCATTCTCAGTTTTGGTATCAATTGATGAAGTTGCCTCATCTAAAATTAATATTTTAGCTTCCTTTAAAAATGCCCTAGCAATAACAATAGACTGTCTTTGACCCTGTGATAAATTAATACCATTGTCTTCAATGACTGTTTCATAGTCACTTGGCATATTCATAATAAATCCATGAGCTTTAGCAAGTTTAGCAGCAATTTCAACTTCTTCATCAGAAGCATCTAATTTACCATAACGAATATTTTCTCTAATTGTTGTATTAAATAGAAATGTATCTTGTAGAACAATTGCTACATTCTCTCTTAAACAATGACGAGAAATATTTTGAATTGGAATATTATCAATTAACAATTGTCCTTTTGTTATTTCATAAAATCTTGATATCAAACTTGCTAGTGTAGTTTTACCGCATCCAGTTGGTCCTACAAGCGCCAAAATTTTACCTGGTTCACATTTAAAATTAATATTTTTTAATACAGGTTTATTTTTTGTGTAGCTAAAATTTAAATTCTTAGCTTCAATATAACCTTTTACATTTTTTAAATCAATAGGTTTATCAATTTTAATTTCTTCTTCTTGATCGAGAATATCAAATACACGGTTAGCAGAAACAAACATTAACATTATTGGACCCATTGATGTAATAATTTGGTTAATAGGATTAGATAAATTTCGTGCAAAAATTGTGAATACAATTAATAAACTAGCAGGTTCAAATGTACCAATTACACTCCATGATGTTTTTATATAACCTAAACATGTTAATGTAATGCCTAAACCAACTAAGGCTACAAAAGCTAGGTTTGTAAATAGCATATTTAAAGGTGGCAAAACATTGGCAAAACCATTAGCAATAATTGAATTCTTAGATAAATCTCCATTTAACTTATCAAACTCTTTTAAATTTAAATCTTGCTTTTCATATAATGAAACAATTTTATTACCACTAATTCTTTCTTCTATAAAGGCATTTAAATTTGCAGTGCAATCTTGTTGTTTCTTATAATATGGCCTAATAAATTTTAGACCTTTTAATGTTATTAGCATCATTAAAGGAAACATTAATAATGTAATTAAACATAATGCCCAATTTAATAATCCCATTAAAATTATGACTACAATAATATTAAAAAATCAAGGAATGTCTCGAACAAAATGTCATGTATAAGTTGTTGAGATATTATCAACATCATTAGATGCTTTAGTAATTAGTTCACCAGATGCATTTTGATCAAGATAAAATATTGGTAAATTTTGTATTTTATTAAAAATTTCTTTCCGCATCTCATAACAAAGTCGCTTTTCAGTAATCCGAGAAATTATTACTGCAACCATAAAATCAGAAAATGATGTTAATATATTTGTTAACATTAACATAATGCATACAAAACAAAATGCAATGATTGGAAATTGGGATGTATCGTCTGAATAAAAATACTTATCGTAAATATAACCAGAAATATATATTGATATACCAACAAATATTGATGATAGTATGCCAAATAAAATTGCAAAAAAAACATGTTTTTTTGAATTTTTGAAATATTGTCATAGCCTCTTTATTGTTAATTTTGTATCAAATTTAGTTTGATTTTGTAGAGGCGCCTTAATTTTTTTAATCATATGCCTCCTGCAAACTTTCTAGTTGTAATTTTGCAATTTGTTTATAAACATCGTTAGACCTTAGTAATTGATTGTGAGTGCCAATACCACAAATCTTTCCTTGTTCCAAAACAATAATTCGATCAGCATTCATTATTGAGGAAACTCTTTGACTAACAATGATTTTTGTTGAATCAGGTAAATAATTATCAATATTTTTTTGTACTTTTTTTTCTGTAATTGCATCTAAAGCACTTGTTGTATCATCTAAAATTAGAATTTTTGGCTTTCTAATTAATGTTCTCGCTAAACATACCCTTTGCCTTTGACCGCCTGAGAAATTTCTTCCTCTTTGTTCTACAGGTGAAGCAAATAATTTATCATATTTAGAAATAAATTCCCATGCACATGATAATTCACATGCCTTTTTCATTTCTTCTTCTGTTGCATCATTCTTACCATATCGTAAATTATATGCAATATCACCAGAGAATAATATTTGATCTTGCAATGAAATACCAATATATTCTCTTAATTCATGTAAATTGATATCTTTAATATTTAAACCACCAATATAAATAGCTCCTTGAGTTGGGTCATATAGACGTGGAATCAAATCAACAAGTGTTGATTTGCCACTACCTGTTGGACCAATAATTCCTATAGTTTCACCAGATTTAATTTTTAAGTTTATATTTTTAATGATTTCTGCTTGTGAATCCTTAGCATATTTATAACTTACATTTTTAAATTCAATATCATATTTTTTTGTATTAAATTTCAAAGGTCTTTTTGAATTGATAATTGAAGGTGTAATTTCCATTAAACTACTAATACGTTCCGCTGATGGTTTAGATCTTATAACTGTAGCAATAGCAATTACAAACATAATAAATGATGCTAATTGTATTAGCATTGTTGTTGAAATTTTATAAACAAGATCCATAGATAAATCAAAAGAACCAGAATCAATTAAATAACCTGAAAGTAAATAAACAATTGATATTCCAGCATAAATAACAAATTCAATAACTACGGTAATTGTAGCAATTCAAATTTCAACCTGAATACTTAACTTTTCTAATTTAGTATTTGCAAATGACATCTTTCCTCTTTGATTCTCTTGCAAATTAAAAGATCTAACAACTCTTGTACCCAAAACATTTTCACGAATTATTGATGATGTCTCATCAATTGATCTTTGAGCATGACCATATATAGGAACAATAATTCTTGCAATTAAGATTGTAAGTAGGATAATTAATGCCATTATTCCTAATGATATGCTTCCAAAATATGCATTAACTGTCATATTCTTTGAAGCAGTAAAAATTAATGAACTAGTTCCAATTAGTGTTAATGGGGCTTGAATCAACATAGAGAATGTCATTTGTAATGCTTGCTGAACTTTTTGAGCATCATTTGTTAACCTTGTAATTAATGATGCTGGAGTAACAACATTCAACTCTTGAAAAGAATAAGTTAAAATTTTTGCATAAACACAATTTCTTAAATTATATGTAGACATTAATGAAGCCTTAGCACTCATAAAATATCCAAATATACCGAAGCCAAAAGATAAAAGTGTGAAGCAAAACATTGTTAATAAAACCATTCAATATGCAAATCAAGCTTTATTATATGGAATTACTATTTTAATTAAGCTATCAATTATAATTGGTTCACTTGTTTTTGTGTTAATAGCCTTAACTATTTGAATTGTTCAACCAACAAATGTGGGCTGAACAATATGGAAAAGCGTAGAAAGCAAAATCAAAAAAATTGCTCCTGCAAGCATTCATAACGCTTTTCCTTTAAAATACTTAACAAGTTTAAACATACTTCTCTTATTTAATCCTTAGTTGTTGGACCAAAAATTTCATATGCAATAGTTCCAAGTTCATGTGACTCTTTTAATTTTTGGCGAATTTTATCTAAATTTGGCTCCGATTTTAATTTTAGATCTTGTGTAGTTAAAGCAACCTTTTTCATCTTTAAAATTTGCGATTTACTACCACTAATTATATACATTGGTTGACTAACAATTTTAATAATTGCTTTTTGAATTTCTACATTAGTAAAATTTTTATTTAACAAATCAGCATCTAATTCATCATTAAAAAATAAAATAATTCCATTTTTAGAAGCAGTTACCAATTTAAATGTAGAACCAAAATACATGAACTCTTGCGAAGTATCTGCTAAATCTTTTAAATATTTAATAACTTTCTTTGCATTATTCTTGTATTCAGATGAACTATTAGCAATAATTTGAATACCAATTTCATTAATATCAAATGAATCTTTATCCAATGATTTAGTTGTTGAAATAACTTCTTCTTGTTTTATATTAGCCGTTGAATCAAATTTAACTTCTTTTAAACTGCAAACATCATTAATATCTACCTTTAATGGTTTAATGTCATCATTAATTGCTTCTTGTAATTCAATAGATTCTGATTTTTTTATAACATTAGGTTTCGCTAGTTGAATTGGTTCATTAACAAGATTAGATTGTTGAATTATATTAATCATCGAAAAAACAAAAACATTAAATGCAAATTTAACATCTTCAGCTTTTTTAATTTCATTAAAACTTTTTTGAACTAAATTAATTAATTTAATCAAAATATCTTTTTTAATGCTTATTAAACTAACATTTGTTGAATCTAGACAAGTTAAAAAATCAATAGATCTAGTCTGGTTATAGATTAAAAGATCAAGTAAGATATTACCGATATCAAGCACTAATCTTGAAAAATTAATACCCTTTTCTTCATATTCATTAATTTTTTTAATAACTTCATTAACCTTACTTTGATAGATCAATGAAATAAAATTAATTTTTTCATTAATGTTTAGTAAACCAAAAATTTCATATACATCATCTTCTGTAATGTCATTATTTGTAAATAATGATAATTGTTCAAGAATTGAAAGAGCATCACGAGCTGAACCTTCAGATAAACTAATAATTGAGTTAATTACTTTTTGTGAAATATTAATTTTTTCATGTTTAGCAACTTTAGTTAATAAATCTGAGATTTGTTTTGCATTTATTCTTGAGAATTCAAAATATTGACTTCTTGATAAAATAGTTGTTGGAATTTTATGAGGTTCTGTTGTTGCAAAAATAAATACAACATTTAGAGGTGGTTCTTCAAGAGTTTTTAAAAGTGCATTCCATGCACTATTTGAAAGCATATGAGCTTCATCAATAATATAAACCTTATATTTTAAATTAACTGGAAGAAATTTTAAATTTTCAAGAATCATTCTAATATTTTCAACACCACTATTACTTGCAGCATCAAGTTCAAGAATATCAGTTGTATTATTCTCATTAATTATCTTGCAATTTTCACATTTATTGCAAATGTCATCATTAAAGTTCTTGCAATTTATGGCTTTAGAAAAAATTTTAGCTATTGTTGTTTTACCAATACCTTTTGGACCAGCAAAAATATAAACATGACCAATTCTATTTAATTTAATAGAATTGACTAATGTTTTTACAACCACATCTTGTCCAATGATTTCTTTAAAACACTTTGGTCGGTATTTTTGATATAAAGAGACATTATCATTTACCATATTAATTTTCCTCAAAGTTAGTTACTACTCATTGAACATCATCATCATTTTCGCATGAATCAATAAAATCTGATAATTTTTGTTTTATCTTATCATCTAATTCAGAAATCTTTTCATTTGGAAAAAATTTAACTTCTGATGAAAATATTTCAACTTTGTTATTTTTTAAATTATCAACAGTTTTATAAATATCAAATGGTTCAACATAAATTTCAAAACAATCTTCTTGTTCAAGAATATCAAGAACTTTATTTTCCATTGTTAGCTCTAATAAGTAATCAACAGAAATATTTGATTTTTTAGGTACAATAATGTAACCTTTTTCCTCAAAAAATGATTTAACACTATTTGGCTTAGCAATTTTGGCATTAAATTTATTTAAATAGCCACGAACGTTTCCGGCACTACGGTTTGGATTATCCGTTAAGACACAGATAATAATTTGTAATCCGTTTGGACCATATGCCTCATATTCTAATGTTTCTAGCTTCTCAGTATCTTTGATTGAACCATTAATATTCTTATTAATTGACTCTCGTGATAAATTATTTTGTAAAGCTTTGCTAATTGCTGATTTTAATCTTGGGTTAGCTTCAGGATTAGGGCCCCCAACTTTAACAGATGCTCGAATTTCACGAGCTAATTTTTGTCACATTTTGGCTTGTGCTTGTTGCTTTTTATTAGTTTGATTTGCAATTAAATGTTTACGTGGCATCTTGTTTTAAATGATTATGGTGCCGAAGGAGGGAGTTGAACCCTCATGAAGTCACCTTCAATGGATTTTGAGTCCATCGCGTCTGCCAATTCCACCACTTCGGCCTATTTATAAGTATAAATAGTATACAATATAAAAAATAACATATAATAATGTCAAATTAGAGAAAATATGAGAAAAACATCACCTAATAAAAAATCATCAAATTCAACTGATAATTTGGTAGAACTAATGGATGGATACTTCAATAAAGGAGCATATCATTTAAATGTTAATGTTCTAAACCGTGAGACTTTATTAGATGCTCAGAAACATCCTGAAAAATATCCACAATTAACCATTCGTGTAAGTGGATATGCTGTTAATTTTATTAAATTAACAAAGAAGCAACAAGATGATGTCATTAACCGTACATTCCATAAAAAAATGTAATTATTCACTTCATGAATAGACTAGCTGTTCCTTATTTTAAGATAGAATCTTTCGGAGCAGTAGATGGCCCTGGAATAAGGCTTGTTATTTTTGCTCAGGGTTGCTACTACCGCTGTTTATATTGTCATAACCCTGAGTCTTGAGACACAAAGAAAAATGTTAAATCAATTTCTGTTGAGGAAATTATCAGTTTATATTTAAAAAATAAAGAATTTTATAAAAAGGGTGGCATTACTATTTCTGGTGGCGATCCAACACTTTATTTAGATTTTTTAAGAGAATTAGCTAAAACATGTCATGATCAAAAAATTTCATTAGCTATTGATACTGCAGGTGTTAATTTTATCCCTACTAATGAGTTAAAATTCAAGCAAATATGTAAATATAAACCATTGTGAATCGTTGATATAAAACATATTAACCAACAAAAGCACAAGCAACTAACAGGTGTGACTGAGCAAAGAGAAATTAAACTAATTGAGTTCTTAGACAAAAATAACCAAATTTTTTGAATTCGCCAAGTTTTTATTCCAAAAATAACTGATAGCAAAAATGATTTAATGAAACTTGGTAAGTTTCTTAAAAAATTAAAAAATATGGAGCAATTTGAATTCCTCCCATATCATAACCTTGCAATTGATAAATACAAGAAATTAAAAATCAAATATCCACTTAATGCAACTAAATTGCCAACAAAAAAGCAAATTACTGCAGCAATGAATTACATTCTTAACAAAGAGTAGATTTATTTTTTGCTCTTATTTTTTATCTTTTTCAATGTTACATCGCGTTTAACTTCATCGATATAGCGCAATTTGTATAACCATTTAATTTCTTTCCTACTGCAATTAGTTAAATCGCTTTCCATGTATTCCATTCTTTTTCTTGCATACTCATTAGATTGAAAATATATTAATCTGGATTTATTGAAAATTGTTGCTAAACCATAACCAAACAAAATAAGCAAAACAATAGCTACTATAAATCCAATAATTCCAACAGCAAATAATACTTTGCTAGTTGGTCATAAATATTGCTCAGGTAAATTTTCATCAAATTTTAAACCAGCTAATGTTCAACAAACCGCAACACCAACAAAAAGTAAAAAAATTATAAAGTAAATACAAACACTTACTCATTTTCATTGTAATCTAGTTTTTTTAGAATAATGAATTCGTTTATATTTAATAGCAAGTTTATCAGTTAGGTGTTGTTTTTTTTCTACATTACTTTTTTTCATAGATTAATATGCCCGAGCAAAATAAACAATATATTTTGCTTTTTTCTTAGTAAAGAAACATTTTAAATTTGTATTGTTTGGAAGTTCATTTTTAATACATCTTGGAGTAGCACCAAATTTTTGCTTTAATTCTTTTTCATCTTTTTCACTACCAGCTCAAGGAGCTACAATCATTTTCTTTTGATCAATTACTTTCTTAAAATTTTCAAGATCATTAACTTCAATAATTCTTGAATCTAAATTTTTCTTTGCGGAATTATAAAGATTCTTTTTAAATTCAAGAATTAATACTTTAATTCTTTCAGCTACTTTATCAATAGAACAGTGCTCTTTTGTTAAAGTATCTCTTCTCATAATTGTTATTTGATTTTGTTTCAAATCATTTGGACCAATAATAATGCTAAAAGGAACACCTGTTGTTTCTGCTCATGCTGCTTTATAACCTAAACCTTTATTTGATAAATCTATTTTCAATCGATATTTATCTAATGATTTAGCAATTTTATCAGCAATTATTTTAATCTTTGGTTCTTTATCTGCAAAAATACCAAGAATAGCTATTTGAATAGGAGCAATGATAAATGGTAATCTTAATCCATGATCATCAGAATGAGACATAATAATTGCACCAATTAAACGCGTACTTGCGCCAGTTGATGTTTGATAAACATATTCCAACTTATTATTTTTATCAGTGAATCTAATACCATATGTTTTAGCAAAACTTTGACCTAAATAATGAGATGTACCACATTGAAGTGCCTGACCATCTTGCATTAATGCTTCAATTGTATAAGTATTTTCAGCACCAGCAAATCTTTCACCTACTGTCTTTTCACCTTGCAAGCAGGGAATTAACAATTCATTAGTTATGAAATCATAATACTCATCAGCCATATTTTTTGCTTGCTTTATTGCTTCATTTTTTGATGAATGAATTGTATGCAATTCATGTCAAAAGAATTCTGTTGTTCTTAAAAATGGTTTTGTATTTTTTTCTGCACGAAATACATTACACCATTGATTTACTTTTATTGGTAAATCATTATATGAAGTAACTATCTTTTTAAAATAATCACAAAATAACACCTCGCTAGTTGGACGAACAACATAAGGTTCAGTTAATTCCTCTTTACCTTTTTTTGTTACCAAAAAAACTTCAGGAGCAAAACCTTCAACATGTTGCTTTTCCTTCATAAATTCAGAATACTTGATGAATGTAGGTAAAGCAACATTAACAATACCATACTTTTTAAATCTTTTGTCTAATTCTTGTTGAATAATTGACCAGATAGCTCAACCATTTGGCATAAACACTAATTCACCTTTAATAGATGAATATTCAACAAGTTTTGCTACCTTAACAACATCGGTATATCATTGTGCAAAATCAACATCACGAGGAGTAATTTTTTCTAACTTGTCCATAACTATACTTATTATATTTTTATTTATATGCAACAAAAATTGTTAGTTTTATTACCACTCTAATCGAGTTCATTTAATTTAAATGGCTCAGTTTTTTCTAATCCTTTAAATTTATCTTGCTTAACATACTCATAAGCTAACATCGCAACGCAATTAGACAAATTAAGGGCACGCACTTTATTTGTGATAGGAATTCTTATTGTTTTTGATAAATTATCTTTAAGGATTGATTTACTAATCCCAGTAGATTCTTTGCCAAACACAAGATATACATCTTTTTTAGTATCATATTTAATCATACTTGTTGTATTTTTACCATATCTTGTTATGTAATAAATCTGAGTAGATTTATTTATTTTATTAATCTCAATAAAATCTTGAAAACAATCATATTCACACAATTTTAATTCATTTCAATATGTTACTGAACTTCTTTTTAAATTTCTATCACTTAAAAAGAATCCATAAGGGCGGATTAAATGTAATTTTGCATTAAATGCTACACATGTTCTTGCAATATTACCAGTATTTTCAGGAATCTCAGGTTGGAACAAAACAATATTTAACATAACTAATCATCAAATAAACTTATTTGATTTGAGTCCCGCAAATCTTTAGTAATGCCTAAATTATTCATTGTTTCAAAAACACTAACATTAATTCTTCCACGTTGTAATAAATCCTCTTTTGAAATAAAAGGTTTCTGTTCGCGAGCAATCACAATTGTTCTAGCTGTTGACTCACCTAAGCCAGGAATTACATTAAATGGTGGAAGAATATAATTACCATCAATTTGGAAATCTGTTGCTGATGATTTAGATAAATTTACATTTTTAAATTTAATTCCTCTTGCAAACATTTCTAACATTACTTCGTAAATTGGAATACCGTCAATTTCTTTTTGCTTTAACTCACTCTTTGAAACTTTACTATTTAACTTACTTCGTAATTCTTTTATCTTTTCTTTAACAAATTCTGGGCCTTTTAAAGCTGCATCTAAATCAAATAATTCTGAATGAATAGTATATAAACTTGCATAAAATGCTACAGGATAATACATCTTATATCATGCAACCCTTCATGCAGAAATTACATAAGCAGTTGCATGAGCTTTAGGAAATAAATAAGATATCTTTAAGCATGAATCGATATATCACTTAGGAACTTGGTGTTCATTAATAATTTTTAAATCATTTTCTTTAATACCTTTTCCTTTTCTCACTGTTTCCATCACATTAAATGCAGTTTCAGATGGTACACCTAGGTTCATTAAATTGGTCATAATGCTATCACGACAAGTTACAACATCTTTCAAAGGCAAATGCGTTTTTTTAATTAGATCTTGAGCATTACCACTTCATACATTTGTACCATGACTTAATCCTGAAATAGAAATTAAATCATCAAATGATTTTGGTTTTGTTTCTTTTAAAATTGCTCGAACAAATTCAGTGCCAAATTCTGGCAAACCAATTGCTCCTGTTGTTTCACCCAAAATGTCATCACTATTAATTTTTAATTCCATATTAGTACTGAACAATGAAATTACTTTATCATCGTAAAAAGGAATTGTAAGAGGATTAACTCCAGTCATTTGCTCAAGAATTTTTAATTTAGTTGGATCATCATGACCCAAAATATCTAGTTTTAATAAGTTTTCATGCAAACTATCAAAAGTAAAATGAGTTGTATATCAAGTCATTTTTTTATCATCTGCAGGATATTGATATGGAGTAAAATCAAATACACTCATATCTCTTGGAACAATAATAATACCACCAGGGTGTTGACCAGTAGATCTTTTTACATCAACACATTTAGAAATTATTCAATCTAAATAAGCAGAATTTGGTAATTGATCTGGTTGTGTTTTTTCAAAATACGCTTTAACATATCCAAATGCTGTTTTTTCAGCAACAGTAGCAATAGTTCCTGCACGGAATGTATATTCATGACCAAATAAATCACGAATAAATTCATGAGCTCTTAATTGATACAAACCAGAAAAATTTAAATCAATATCTGGTGTTTTCTCACCTCTAAAACCTAAAAATGTTTCAAATGGTATGTTATGACCATCACCAATTAGTTCTGCTCCACATTTTGGACATTTTAATGGTTTTAAGTTAAATCCATCTGGTTGATCAACATCAAAATTAGTGTAATAACATTTTGGACAGCGGTAATGAGCTGGCAATGGATTTACTTCAGTAATATTTAATAAATAAGCAACAAATGATGAACCTACAGAACCTCTTGAACCAACTAAAAAACCATCATTTAAAGATTTTTCAACCAATAAGTGGGCAATCCAATAAATAATTGAAAAATTATTTGTCAAAATAGAATTTAATTCTTTTTTAACTCTTTTTTTAATTAGTTCATTTGGATTTTTTCCATATACTTCATCTAATTTTTTATCAACAAATGATAATAATTTTTGATCAACATTTTCAATCTTTGGTGGGTATAATTTTGTTTTAATAGGTTGAAGATCATTATCAATTTGTTTTGCAAATTCATTAGCATTTTCAATAACAATTTGATTTATTAATTCTTTATCATTTAAGAAACTAAATTCTTCTAGCATCTCATTAGTTGTTCTCAAATGTGTATCTGGAATTACACTATTGTCTCCACCATGGCGATATAAACGATGTGATTCACCACCAAGTAACTTTGAATTAATATAAACTCTTCGACCAATTTGATCTTGTTCATCAAGATAATATGCATCACTAACTGCAATAACTTTTTTATTTAATTTATTAGCAACATCAATAATCTTTTTGATTATTGTTTTTACTTGTTCTAATGTAAATTCATATTGATTAATTTTATGCAATAAATTATTTGGCGATGCTACAAATACAAAATCAAGATAATTAATTTCATCAATTAGTTCTTGATTTGTACCATTAATTGCTACATCAAATAAAGTGCTCTCAGTTGGAGCATTAGCAATAATAAAATCATTTCTTATTGCGTTTAATTCACTATAAAATACCCTAGGGTTTGAATATAGGTGTTTAGTATTTGAATCAGAAATTAATTTATACAACTTCTTAAATGCTTGATTATTTTTGCAATAAACATCTAGAATATTATCCGGAAATTGACGGTTTCAATAATTATCATTAGTCAAAGTATTTAATTGATTAAGATTTGTAATTTTGGAAGATTTTAATTGTTTTAACATACAGATTCATACTTTTGTTAATACTTCCGCATCAAAATCTGCACGATGAGCAATGCTATCATTGTATTCTAAATGATATAAATGAGAAACAGCCCCTAAGTTATGTCGAACAATTTTATTATTAATATATCTCGACAATTGCATAGTATCAATAATTGGGTTGTTAATTAACGGTAAATTATTTTGCTGTAATTTCTTATTTATGAAGCGATAGTCAAAATTTATACCATTATGAGCAATTAATGTGCATTTACCAATTCATTGTTTTATTCTGTTTAAACCATCAATTAAATCAATACCTTGTTGATCTAACATTTCATTAGTAATATGTGTTTTTGATGAAATATATGACGAAATCGGTTTTGATGGTTTAATAAAGAAATCAATTCGATCAACAATCTTTAAATCTTTTATTTTTACGGCACCAAATTCAATTAAATCATTAAATTCATTATTTAATCCGGAAGTCTCAATATCAAATACAACCATTTCAGATTTAATTAAATCCTCATCTCGTGGATTTAATACATAAATTGGTGAATCTTTTAATACATTTAATTCCACACCATAAATAATTTTCTGCTTAATTTTTTTTGCTATGTTATATGCATCAGGGAATGATTGAACATTATAGCGATCAATAATACTTATTGCATTTCATCCAAATGTTTTGCTACGTTCAATTAATTCTTTTGTTGATGAAATACCATCAAAAGCAGACATCTTGGTATGTGCTAGCAATTCAATCCTTTTATTTTTAGCAACATCTTCCCTAATATATTGTTTAGGAGTTTTAATTTTAATAATTTTTCTTACAGAACCAGTCAATTCATTCGCATTATATTTATCATTGTTGAATGAACATTCAACAGTAACCCAATCATTTAGTTGAAATTGATCAAGATAAAATGAAGGCAAATTACTTTTTGAACCATTCATCATTAGATTAATATCAGTCGAAAAACATTTAATCTTAATTGCGCTCTTGAAATCAGTTACTCAAAAAGTATAAATAACAAAACCCCTTCTAGTTTTAGTTTTGCTAGTTTTAAAAATCTGACATTGTAATACACCATATTTAGTGTTTTCATTAATTTCATCAATACCAATAATATTTTTGATATTGACTTTGTTATCTCTTAAAACTTGAGCTTCATTTTCATTTATAAGTTTAATGCTTTTTAATGATCTATTTATTTCATTTATTTTCTGAGTTTTATATAGCTCTAAATTTTGCTTGTCTTTACTAAAAGTAAATTCCAATTGATTTATTTTAAAACCTGCATTAACAAATTCGTTCAAAATAGAAGATTTTAAGTCATGTAATAATTTTTCTTCAAAATCATCAAAATATGAAATTGTAACTTTATCGTTTTCAATTTTAATATCAATAATGTTCAATAAGTTTTCAACTAACGAATCGCTCAATGATAATTTGCTTATAAAATACTTAAAATAATCTTTTATATTTTTTTCTGTAAATGAGTGTATCCTACCAATTAGCTCAATTTCAAAAGAATTATGGCAATAATTAATTATTGCATATTGAATCTTTTCATAGATGTTTATTGGTAAAATTTTATTTAAAGTGATAACAATTCTTGAATTATTTGTAGATTTATTTAAATTAAACTCAAAAGTAGCGTGATCTTTAATTTGACCAAATTCTTCTTCTGTTAAAATTTTTGCACATACAAAAAATTTGCAAAACTTGTCATTCATATATATTAATAATATATAAATTAAATAATAAAGAGCCAAAACAAAAAATAGTTATTTAGCTACTTTTTGATAAATATTTTTTAATTTAATAACAAAATGATTAATTCCAGAACGAGTTATTTTAGTTTTATATGTTTTTTGATACAAATTAGATAATTCAGTAATACTTGCTGTTGGATTATTCAAACGCAATAGACAGAAATTCTTAAATTTATCTTTTTGTTCCTTATATTTTTGTGATTTTAAAATGGCTTTAATCATTTTTGTTTGCAAATCACTAGCTTTTGTGGATTTTGAGATATTAGATACATCAAGATTATTTAAACGATGTAATTGATTATTAAAATCTCTAGAAATGATTGTATCTTCTAATAATGACATATTTTCAATAGCACCAATATGTTTTAAAAAATCTGAAACCTCTGTTGAACGTTTCAAATATAAAACACTGTTATATTTTCTCTTTAATAAAATTGGTGAAAGTTTTCAATTAATTAATATTTCTTGTACTAGTCGTAAAAACTTTGGATTTGTGCTTCTAATCTCTAAGTGATAGAATGGTTTAGAAATGTCACTAATACTTCCACCACTTAGAAATGCACCAATAACATATGCTCTTTTTTGTAAATCAGTTTTGCAAAATTTAATATCTTTATCTTCCAAAACTTTCAAATTGTTAATAACCTGCTCAAATTTTGATTGTTTGATTATTAGTCGATAAATACGATTCTTATTGAAATTATTAATTTCACTATATGATAAATAGTGCTCAGTTGTTGCAATCTTATCAATACATTCAGTAATAAATCTGATTATAAATGAAAAATTAGAGTCAATATAATATTGAACTTTTGATTGTGATAAAGATATTTTTAACTTGTTTGTTAAAAATGATGAAAGAATCATCTTTATAGATTCAACATCATATTTTTTATTACAAATTTCTTGCTTAGTCAAAAAACTAAATGTCGGCATTACTTTCAATTTCTTAAGTATTGCTGAATATTTAATGCAGCAATTGTTCCATCGCTAACAGCAATCGTAATTTGTTTAAATTGATTATTTGTTACATCTCCTATTGCATATATTCCTGGAACATTAGTTTCCATTTTTTGATTATGTATTACATTGCCATCATTATCAAGCAACTTGGTGTTTCTTAAATAATTTGTTGCTGGAATTGAACCAGTGTAATTAAAAATATAAGAACAATCAATTGTTTGTTGTTTATTAGTATTTACATCTTTAATAATAGCTCCGGTAACTTTATTATCATCTCCTAAAACAGTATCAACTAATGAATTAAAAACTACTTTTATATTATTTACATGTTTTAATAAATTCAAATCAAATTGTTTTACTCGAAATTGATCATTGCTAACAATTAAATATATTTGCTTACAAAATTTTGATAAATAAATTGCATTAGTTAAAGCTAAATCACCACTACCAGTAACTATAACATCTTTATCCTTTGCTAATGCTCCATCACAAATAGCACAATAACTTACACCTTTATGTTCATATTTATTTGCATCTTTTGCTTCTAATTTATTTTCAACTGTTCCTGTAGCAATAACTAAAGCTTTAGTGTATCTTATAGCCCCATCAGTTGTATAAACAACATGGTAATTTAAGTATTGATCAATTTGTGAAACTTCACCAAACAACGAAATAACACCCATTTTTTGTGCATGTTCATACATATTTAATGCTAAATCTGCTCCTGAAATTTGCTTATAACCAGGATAATTAGTTATAAGTGGAATATTAACTAATTTTCCACCTGGAATATTTTTTTCAATGTAGGCAACTTTATATCCAGCATTACCTAAATAAATACAAGTAGCAAAAGAACTTGGTCCAGCACCAATGACTATTACATCATATGTGTTAGAATCAGACATCATCTTATGTTCTAAACCCATATTAATTTTTTAATTATAAATTATTTGTTTTTAGATTTAAGTATCTTTTCAGATTCAATGTATTCAGGAGATGATTTAATAATTTTATAGAATGCAAGTGGATCAAGTCCTGCTCTGCCAACCAAAAAACCATCAACACTTCTAACTGTTAAAATTTCTGCAGCATTATTTTCATCTACACTACCACCATATAAAATATGAATATTCTTAGCGGTTTCACTATCATATATGCTTCCTATTATCTCACGAATCATTTTGATGTTTTTATCAATTTCGTCATTTGTAGCTGGAGATTTACCAATGGCTCAAATAGGCTCATAAGCAATAATTACATTGAGTGCTTGATTTGCAGAAACATCTTTTAAATCATTTAGCAATTGCTTTGAAAGCATTTTTTGAGTTAACCCATTATCTTTTTCTTCAGCAGTTTCACCAATGCAAAGTATTGGGGTCATTTGATTATTTACTAGTGATTTAACAACTTCATTAACATCAGCTTCTTTTAAATTAAAAATTGTTCTTGTCTCATAATGACCAACAATTGCATAGTTAATGTTATATTCGTGAACTTGGTCATATGATATACAACCAGTATATGATCCATTTTCTTTATGATAAACATTTTGTGCAACAGTTAATATTCCTTTTCTAGCCATGCCTACAACTGGCAATAAACCAATTGCAGTAGGTGCAACTCCAATAAGAACATTACCCATTGTTTTTAATGTTTTATCACTACCAATTAACTTGTTAAATTTTTTAAAGTATGCTTTAATATCAGCAAACTTGTTATTCATTTTTCAATTAGCAATAAATATTTTGCTATTAGATTTTGCTAATAATTCACTAACTAATTGCTTTTTAGTTGGCTTTTTTTGTTTACTTGTTTTTGGTGTTTCAGTTATAGTTTGTTCCACTTTAATTTCTTTTTGATCTTCCATAAATATCACTACATAAAATTATATTTTATTTTTTGCAAAATACAAAGACTACAATCATAGCAATAATACAGCAAACAGTAAAAAGTGACAAGCAAATAGTCCAGACTAATCTTTTTATTTTAACTTTATTAATTGACTTGGGTTTTTTATTTTGATTTTCCATAAAAATTATTCTTTACATACTCAAATAATGTATCAATCATTACTGGAATTGGATATGATTTACCTCTTGCTTTAAATTCACTAGTTCCAGCAATATCTAAATGTATAAAATCAACACTTTTTGCAAATTCCTTTAAGAATGAAGCAGCTGAAATAGATCCAGCGCTTGGTTTTTCAACACAGTTAACTAAGTCCGCAAGCATTGAATCTTTTAGAGCATCAGTGAAATATTGATTAAAAGGCAAATTCCATACATATTCACCTGCAGATTTAGCAGTTTTATCAAATAAATCAATATTATCAGAATTTGTTGATCAAAATCCAGTATACATATCACCTAAGGCAACAACTATAGCACCAGTTAATGTAGCAATAGTTAACACTGATTTAACACCTAAATCTTTAATTGCATAAGTAATTCCATCAGCTAAAATTAATCTACCTTCGGCATCGGTGTTAGTAATTTCCACTGTTTTTTTAGAATATGAAGTAATTACATCACCAACTTTTGTACAATTAGCACCAATTTCATTAACAGCCAATGGCATTACTACTGCAAAATCTGGCTTCATCTTATTTAAACAAAATGCATACATAACTCCTGCAGCAATAGCAGCACCAGACATATCATATTGCATTCCTGTTAAATAAGCACTTGGTTTTAAATTGATTCCACCAGTATCAAAAGTGATACCCTTACCAACAATAGCAAATTTAGGTTTTGAATTTTTAAATTTAATTGAAATTAATTTTGGTTCATTTTTTTGGTTAGATGCATTACCAACTGAGAGAATCAAACCCATTTGTTTCTTAATTAAATCTGACTTGTTTAGTATTTTAATATCAACCAAATTGCTAAAATGTTTAAAATTCTTTTTAATCATTTCAGCAAATGTAGATGGATTCATATAATTATTTGGCATTAGTTGCAATTGTCTTGCAAAATTTGATGCTTGAACCATCAACTTAGAAAAATTTAACATCTTTTGGTATTTGTTATTGATAATGAAATTATTAATAATTTGATTATTTTTATTAGTTTTCAAATTGAATAATAAATCGTTGAAATATTCACTATTATTTATCATGCAAGTAATTACAGATTGATGAAAAACATTAGGAATAATAGATAAAAAACTATTTAAATCAACATTAAAACTATTTCTAAATTTACCAAATAGTTCACGAATTTTTCAATTAAATCTACGAAAACAAAAATGTTTTTCATCAAGTACAAAAATAATTTTTTGATCTTTTAAAAAATATGAATATTTTTCATGATCCTTTGTTACTTTATTAGCAACCAAAGTTAATTGAGTTTTTGTCTTACTATTTATTGAATACATAATGTAAATATTTTATATTTATAAGCATTAAAACTATTTAATTCGTTCATATATTGGTTTAGATACTCCAACTTTATGATTATTAAGTAGTTCAAAATTAACTAAACTTTTTGGATCCAAATCTTTTGTTGAAAATTGAAATTGTTCTTTTGCCAATTTAATTCCTGATTTCAAAATTGGTGATAAATAAAATATTAAATTTCTTACCACATTTGAAACAATATTTAAAAAATTAAATAACTTATCTTTTTTGTTTTGTTTATTTAATTCTCATGGTTTAGAATCCTCAACATATTTATTAGCTTCAGAACTCAAATTAAGTAATAAGTTAATTAATTTATTAAATTCAAAATCATCTACAAAGTTGGCAACTTGCTTTTGCAATGCATTAACTTTATCAATCAAAGATATATCATTTTTATCTAAACATTCAATATTTATCTTAGGAATAATCCCTTGGTTATATTTATTAATCATTCCTAATGACCTTGAAAATAAATTACCAAAATTATTTGCAAGATCTGAATTAAAAGTATTAACAAATAACTCGTTTGAAAATATTCCGTCACTAGAAATAGGGATATTTTTCAATAAATAGTATCTTAATGCATCTGCACCATATTTTTCAATGTATTCAACAGGATCTACTACGTTTCCTAATGATTTAGACATTTTACCTTCTTTGGTAATAATCCAACCATGTGAAATGATTTTTGATGGTTGTTTTAGATTTAAGCATTTTAATAAAATTGGCCAATAAATACCATGGAAACGAGTAATTTCTTTACCAACAATATGAATTTTTACAGCTTCATCATTATCTCAAAATTCCCTATAAAGATGATCATCTTCTGTTAAATAACCTAGACCAGTTAAATATGACATCAATGCATCAATTCAAACATAAAGAATATGTTTTTTATCCTCAATAGTAGGAACACCTCAATCAAAAGTCGTTCTTGTAATTGATAGATCTTCAAGACCTGGAACAATGAAATTATTCATAATTTCATTAACTCTTTCATTTGGAATAATGAATTTAGGATTATCTTTATAAAAATTAATTAATCATTTTTGAAATTTTGAGATTTCTAAAAAATAAGATAATTCAGATTTCTCAACCAATTTATGACCGACTTTGCAATATAATTGATGATCTTCATGTTCAATTGCTGATGATCTAGTGTAATTTTCTTCACATTGCACACAATATAAACCTTTTCAAGTATCTAAATGCACATATTTGTCTTTATATAACTGACTAAATACCTTTTGTACTGCTCGACAATGTTTGTGGTTTGTTGTTCTAATAAAAGCACCAAACTTAATGTCTAATAATTCTCATAAATGATTAAAATCATTGTAAATATCATCTACATAAGCTTGTGGTTCTTTGTTTGCTTTGGTAGCTTTTTCAGCAATTTTTTGACCATGTTCATCCATCCCAGACAATAAAATTGCATCATTACCTAAAATTTTCTTAAAACCAACAAAAACATCACCCATTATTGTGGTAAATGCATGTCCAATATGAGGTTTTCCTGAGCCATAATAAATAGGTGTTGTTACTAAAAATTTCTTTTCCATTCTTTGATTATTATATTTATGATAAATGAATTTAATTTGACTAAATAAAAAAAATTAAAATATTACATATTAATATGTTATATTAACATTGATGTTAATATATTGGTAGGTTGGGTCATTTTGATATGAACATTAATAAGAAACAACATTCAAAAACATTCAAAACTATTATTAAAATTGGTGCTGCTGTTGTATTAGTAGCTGGTTCAAGTGGTCTAGTCTTTGGATTAACTGCTTCACTTTCTCTAAATGAAAAATACGTCGATATAAAACCTTATCAATTTAATGAGGGTGATAAGATTAATCCAAGAATTGCTGCAGACTATAGTTCATTACCTTCTGTTTCGTATTGAAACTGTTCATCAACTGAACCTATAAATGAGAGAAATAACGTATATAAATACTCAACAATCGATGAATATCCTAATGGGTCATTAGGCAATTATCCTTTAGATGTTCTAAGCAATTCCCCAGAAGAAATGTATTCTTGTGCGTCACAAATATTGGATGGTGCTACCCATGTTACTTTAGATAAATCTTTTAATGAATCTTCATATTTAGGTCTTGTTAATTGAATACATCAAAAAGATAATACAATCAAAGGTGATCCATGAAAAGCCGGTGATGCTGTTAGACTTAAAAATTCAGAATTAAAAAATGCTGATAGTAATGGATATAAAGATGGCCAGTATTCTGCTAGATCTAGTAAACCAAGTTCTGATGATAGCTCCGGTTTTCACAGCATTTATATGGAAGAAATCAATAAAATGCCTTTAAACTCAGATGATCCTGATGGTTCTAGAAAAGGTTCATTATTGCTTCCTGGATACATTCATGAAGACCCACTTAAATCATTTAAAGAAAAACAAACAAAATTATACAATGAAGCAACTTATACAATCCTTGATGGTGGATTTGATTCAGATCGTTGTGCATCAGTTTATTATCGAGCTGATCAATCAGCATTTTTATGTGGAATTGCAATATGCCAATATCTTCAAGATAGATATGACAGCATATATTCAAAAATTAATCATGGTAAACTTGCCGTAGGTACATTTGGTGGCCTTCCTATACCAACAGTTACATCATTTATGGGTGGATTTGAGTGAGGTATTTATATTTACAATAAATGCTTTCTCCCAAAATATGAAGGTTATGATCAATGAGATGATGCGACTAAAGCAAAAAGAAAAGTAGATTTAATTTGTGTAGGAAGATCTGAATCATTCTATTCGAATTCATTTGTAACAGGTGAAGCAAAACTTCTTGTACAACAATTATTAACACAAGGGGCTGATGCTATTTTACCAGTTGCTGGTCCACAAACAATTGATGTTGTTAATGAAATTAGAAACCGACATTCACCTGCAGTAGTGATTGGTGTTGATACTGATCAAGAAAATAGTGACATAGGCGAATATAGAAGCAAAAGCTCTTTAAATAAAGATGATAAAATAATTCAATTCTCAGCAAAAAAAGACTTAGCTGGAATTAGTTCAACAATCTTGCAAGCAAGAGCTAAAGGTGTAAGAGGTTATTATTTTGATGAAGACTTTAATGTTAATTATTTAGGATATGATGGAAAAAAATTAGATCAACAAGAAGATTATACTAGGTATTCATTTATAGGTAATAGTGGTTATGCCACTGTTGGCACAATTTATAACAAAGGTGCAGGCATTTCACAAGGAGCGGATAACACATTAAACTATGAATCTGCAAATGAATTAAATGGTGGCACAGGTTGACAATCATTGCTTCATGCGCTTAAATTGGTTGATGTTGAAGAAGACATTGATGATTCAGCAACATATAATGATTTAATTTCTTTCTTGTTATGAAAAAGATTTGATGATATTGATGACCAACATAAAGATGTCAATGTATTTGAATTTTTAGAGGATAATGAATATTTTGTTTACAAATAACTATGTGGTTTAAAAAGAAAAAAGTCAGTCAAGCAAATACAAAAAGCTTATATGAATCTAACGATAGTAAGTATGCTATTGAAATGATTAAAATAACCAAAACATTTGATAATGGTAAGAAAATTGTTAATGATAACTTGACAATTAAGGTTGAAAAAAATGAAATTCATGCTATCGTTGGTGAAAATGGTGCTGGTAAAACAACAATAATGTCAATCTTGTTTGGAATCTTACCATATGATTCAGGCAAAATCATTGTTAATGGAAATGAATTAACAACAATGACTGCTAATGATATAAAAGCAAATGGTATTGGTATGGTTCACCAACATTTCAAATTGGTTAATAACTATACATTATTAGACAATATAATTTTGGGTGCTGAAATAACTAAACATGGTTTTATTGATCGAAAATCTGCAAAAGAAAAAATTGAAAAATTAGCAAAGCAATACAATTTAGATGTTAATTTGGATATCAAATCTATTAATGCAACTGTCGGCCAACAACAGAGAACCGAAATTTTAAAATTGTTATATCGAGATGTTGATATTTTAATTTTTGATGAACCGACTGCTGTTCTTTCTGACCAAGAAATTAAAGGTTTTTTGCAAATGCTACTTGAGTTTAAAAAACAAGGAAAGACCATTATATTAATTACTCATAAACTTAATGAAGTTATGGCTGTTGCAGATAACATCACAATTATTCGTAAAGGTAAATTGGTTAAAACTGTAAAA
>ONDN01000084.1 GCA_900316595.1 uncultured Mycoplasmataceae bacterium
GCTTATGGTTATCACATAAAAGATGATGGTTTTATTACAGGAAGCAAATATAAAAACCAAGGAAGAGTAGATGATAAACATATTTGAAAAGATGTTGAAAATAAATGTGTAAATGCTGTTTTAAATAGAGATTTGTCGGCTGAAACTGCAAAAGAGATTGATTTAAATAAT
Organism: uncultured Mycoplasmataceae bacterium; assembly: GCA_900316595.1. Classification (GTDB taxonomy): domain Bacteria; phylum Bacillota_I; class Bacilli_A; order Mycoplasmatales; family Mycoplasmoidaceae; genus Malacoplasma_A. The sequence goes on from ONDN01000084.1 coordinate 172, forward strand.
GAACTTGAATACATTGAAGAAATTCCTTTTGAAATTACTGAAGATGATTTCAAGAAAACTATTGTACAAAGATATTTATTTGAGCATCCTGAAATAGCTAAATATTTTAAAGTTACAGAAAAGAGCAAAATATAAAATGGAATTGAATTTGAAATCTTGAAAAGAATTTAATATTTGTGGTAGTAGTGGTTTATTTAAAATTTACAAATGCAAAGGCTATTCTATAAAGAAATTGAAAGCAGGGAATATACCTTATGTTTCTAGATCTGCAAGAAACAATGGGATAACACAATATTGTTCAAATTTTGAATATAAATACAATGGAAATTGCATTACTATACACCATGAATGAAAAAATTTTTATTGTGCCTTTTACCAGGATAAAGATTTTATTACTGACGGAATGATATATAGATTAGAACATCCAAATTTAAACAGAAATATTGGTCTATTTTTATGCTCAATTTTTAATAAAATGCAAGCTAATTTAAAAAGCGATAGATATTGTGGTCTCAAATCTCTAAAAATTAAACTCCCAGTTGACCAAAATAATAATCCTGATTGGAAATTTATGGAAGATTATATAAATGAGAGAGAGAGAGAGAGATTGTCATCAAAATTTAATTGAAGTTTTTTTAACAAGACCAAACAAAATCAATACTATATCATGACAAATTTTTAAAATCGGAGATTATTTTGATGTCAAAGCTGCAACATCAACTCCTCTATCTCAATTAGAAAAGCATACACAAAAAATATACCCATATGTAACGACACAAGCAACAAACAATGGAATTGCTGATTATTTTAGTATTTATACTGATGAAGGTAATGTGCTAGTTGTAGATAGTGCTGTTGCTGGATATATGACATATCAAGACAAAAATTTTTCAGCATCTGACCATGTAGAAAAATTAATACCAAAATTTAAATTAAATAAATTTATAGCTTTGTTTATTGCAACTGTTTGAAATAAAACATATGCATTTAATTTTTTTAATTATGGATTTAAAGCAAGTAAAAAAATAATTAATAGTATGAATTTATTATTACCTACCAAAAATAATAAACCTGACTGAGATTTTATGGAAAAATACATAAAATCAATCTACATATTTTAATTTGTAATCCAAGTCTTATTAACTAATTAATAATCTTATTTATGAATTGTTAAATAGAAACTATTAATTCTATCTACAAAAGTATCAATAATTTAATAATGAATAAAAGCAATAAAGCAGTAATAGCAAAGTAATGTGTGATATAATAAGAACATGAGTATCAAGTATAAAATTGATGATGCTAAAAAGAATAAGATCTTAATCAATGATGAGATTAAGTTAAGTAAGATTAAGTCTAAAGGTGGTAATAGTGATGGTGGAAGAAAACCTCCAAAGTCTAAAGCTCCAGCTTGATTTGCTGACTTCAGAAGTGAAGTTATGCAACGATTTGATAGATTAGAAAATAGAATTGATACGGTAGTTAAAGTCAATAACCTAAAAGAGTAAATATTAAATTTACATAACACAAAAAGCGTATCCTAAGAGGATACATTTTTATTTGTAATTTCATATTATCCATGATACATTCATTAAATATATTCTTAATATATTCAATATGTTGTTTATGTATTACTAATATGAATTTAAGTCATTACTCTATATTGTTAAAACAAATAATCTATATCTCAATAGGACTTATTTAAGTAGGAGGAGTAATATATAATATACATGTGAGTAAGAAAACCAAAGTTCTTAAATATAAAGTAGTAAATACCAATATAGGCAAAAAGTTTATTGGTAAGAATTTAGACTTAGAAAGAATTAAATCTAAAAGTGGACCTGGTGGTGATGGTGGAAGAATACTTGGATCTAAAAACAAGATTACTTTAGCTAAATTAGCTGAACAGATGGTAGATTTAACAAAAACAGTTAAAGATGGATTTGCTGAACAAGCTAAATTTAATACAAGAATTGAAAAAGAAGTGTTAAATTTAGGCAATAGACTTGATAGAGTAATTAAACTAAATAATCTAAAGCATTAATAATACTTAAATAAAAAATAAAAGAAATGTATCCTAATTGGATACATTTTTATTTATGCATACTATTCATAATATCTTCATTAAATATATTCTTAATATATTCGATAGTGATTTAGGTATTACTACTATGAATTTAAGTCATTACTCTATATTGTTAAAACAAATAACTTGTATTCCAATAGAACCTATTTGAGTAAGAAGGAGAAATATATAATATACATATGAGTATCAAA
>ONDN01000076.1 GCA_900316595.1 uncultured Mycoplasmataceae bacterium
CATTAACAGCGATTCTTAATGCTTGAAAATAAATTCTTGCTGGATGCTTTTTCTTGTATATTGTTTTAACAGATACAGCATTTTTAATAATTTCAACTAATTGACTTGTTGTATCAATAGATTTATTATCACGATAATAACAAATTGCTTTAGCTACTTTTCTAGATTCTTTTGCTTCACCATATTTAGTGAATAATTCAACTAATCTCTCATATGAATATTTATTAACAATAAATCATGCATTAAGTTTTTGATCTTGATCCATACGCATATCAAGTTTTCCATCAAGTTTATAACTAAATCCTCTATTAGCAACATCAAACATTGGTGATGATACACCAAGATCAGCTAAAATTCCATCAACATATTTAATTGATTCATTTTTTAACTTAGTATCAATGTCAGAAAAATTTGATTTTATAACTTTAACATTTTTGTTAGTTGCAAACTTATTTTTTAATGTTTCAATTGCAAAATTATCGCAGTCAATACAAATTAGTTGTCCCTTATCTAAATGAGATAAAATTGCAGCAGCATGTCCACCCATTCCAGCAGTAGCATCAATATAAATGCCATTAGGTTTAATGTTTAATAACTTAATGCATTCTTTCAATAATACTGGTGTATGTTTACATTTTGCTGCCATTGTCATCATCTATTCTTTCAGCAATATCTTCGTATGTTTTATCAGTTAACTTTTTAAATTCATTGTATGAGTTTGTATCTCAAATTTCAAGTTTATCACCTAAACCTATTATTGTTACTTGTGTCTTAATCTTTGTTTCATCTAATAAAACATTAGGGATTAAAATTCTATTAGCATTATCAATTGATAAATTAGCAGCATTCGCTAATAATTGACGAATAAGAATACGTGCCTCTTTTTTGTTTTGAGAAAGTTTCAAAAGTTTTTGAGAATATTTCTCAAATTCTAATTCTGTTCTAAGTTCTAAGCAACCTTCAAAACCTTTGCTAACTACAACTTCTTTATCAAGCTTTGCAGCAATTTTAGCAGGAATAATTAGACGTTTTTTACTATCTAACGAATGGTTATAAGTTCCTAGTAACATCTCCACTTTGCTCCACTTTAATACACATATTATACACAATATAAGTAAAAATACCAAAAAATATGCACATTATGTGTAAATTTAATGAAAAATTATCAAAAGATTTTAAGACACTTTATTAGATCCAATCAATAAAATTACCAATAATGAGGAGGCTTTATGTCTAGCAAGAATAAATTATCAAATGTAAATGGTATATGCCAAAGAAACATAAAAATTGACATACCAGAAGATAGTTTTGCATTAATATCATATTACAGCATGATCAATAATGAAAAAATCGAAACAACTATTTCATATCTATTGGAATACACAATAAGAATGTTAAGAAATCGCTTAAAATATCATTCATATAAGAATGATGCTAACATAATACTAACAACTATTATCGATGATGCTGGAATTAATGCAAAATTGTTAAAAGAAAATAAACCATTATTCAAAAAGTTATTAGCTTATACTAAACAATTATGTGATCGAAGATATGAATTTTCACCATTTGAAAAAACATATTGATATGAGCTACTTGTAAAAATAATAACAATTTCCAAGAAATTAAATCAAGACAACAAGAAAATTAATTAAAAATAAAATGAAGCATATGCTTCACTTTATTGATTAATTAACGGTATTTTTCTGGATGTTCTTTTTGCATTTTGGCAAGAAATTTTTCTTTTGGCATCTTACCATATTTAGCCATTATTTTTTTACACTCATCTAGTTCATTAATAGCTCATTTTGCATCTTTAAATCCGCCAACTTTAACTTCTTTCTTTTGTAATCTTTTATATGTTTCAAAAAAATCACGGATTACATCAAGCTTATGTCTAGGTAAATCATTTAAAGAATTAAAATCTTTAAAACGTGGGTCACAATCAATAACACCAATTAATTTAGTATCAGTTTCCCCAGAATCAATCATTGACATTGCACCTAAAATTCTTGTAGGTACTTCAATTCCGGGCATAAAAGATTGATCAGCAATAACTAATACATCTAATTCATCTCCATCTCAATCTAAAGCCTCACGAATAAAACCATAGTTTTCAGGATATACACTAGGTCCATATAAAATGCGATCAACACTTATTTGTCCAGTGCCACGATTATATTCGTATTTTATGTTTGAATTCTTAGGAATCTCAATTACAACATTAACAACATTATTTTTCATAATCATTTATTATATTATTAATATAATATTAAATAGTCTAAAAAGGAAGTTGAAATACTAAGAGGAATATATGAGTGTACATATTAATGATAAAGCTGACATTGCAAAAGTTGTATTAATGCCAGGTGATCCACTAAGAGCTAAATGAATAGCAGAAACATTTTTAAAGAAAGTAAAACTTGTTAACCAAATTAGGGGAATGTATGGTTTTACTGGTTATTACAAAAATAAGAAAGTAACTATATTTGGAAGTGGAATGGGAATTCCAAGTATTGGAATTTATTCACATGAATTATTCACACTTTTTGGTGCTAAATATATTATCCGTGTAGGATCTACAGGTTCAATTGATAAATCTGTAAATATCGGTGATGTTATTATTGTTAATGAAGCATATAGTGATAGTTCATATGCAAAAGAAATAGGTGTTAAAGTAACTAACAAAGTTTTAAAACCAAGTAAATACCTTCTAGATGCTGTAACAAAAACAGCAGCAAAAAATAAAATTAAGTGCCTAAAATGCCGTGTTGTAAGTGGTGATGCATTTTATTCAAGATATAGCATCAAAGAATGCAAAAAAATGTCTGGAAATGCTAAAGCCGTAGAAATGGAAGCATTTGGTTTATATGCTACTGCTATACGTGCTAAAAAGGATGCATTAACAATCTTAACATGTTGTGATAATTTAATTACTCACGAAGAAATGAATGCATATGAACGTCAAACTACATTTAAAAATATGGCGAAATTAGCTCTAGAAACTGCAATAAGCTTAAAAATATAAAACTTAGTATGCTAAATAAATATTGTAAATACATTGATAATACATTGCTTAGCCCTCAAGCTACAGAAACACAAATAAAAACCTTATGTAAAGAATCACGTAAGTATGGATTTGCTTCTGTATGTGTAAATCCATGCTTTGTTAAACTTGTTAATAAACAACTAAAGGGTTCAAAAGTAAAGACTTGTGTTGTTATTGGTTTTCCTTTAGGTGCTAATACAACTGCGACTAAAGTTTTTGAAGCAAAAGATGCAATTAAAAATGGTGCTCAAGAACTTGATATGGTAGTTAATGTTGGTAAAGTTAAAGAAAACAATTACAGATATATAACAAAAGAAATTGCTGCTATTAAAAAAGTATGTGGTAACAAAATACTAAAAGTTATCATTGAAACTTGCTTATTAACAAATAAAGAAAAAGTTGCATTATGCAAATGTATTAAACAAGCAAAAGCTGACTTCGTTAAAACTTCAACAGGTTTTTCAACAGGTGGGGCAACTGTTGCAGATATAAAACTATTAAAAAAATCGGTAAAAAATACTTTACTTATTAAAGCTTCTGGTGGTATTAAAACTCGTGAAGATATGATAAAAATGATCAAAGCTGGTGCTAATCGTATTGGTACAAGTAGAGGATCTATATTGGTAAAATAGAAAGTATACATAGACATTATGGATTGAGCAGTCATCACTTTAATAACAATAGCATCAATAGCAACCATCATTGGTTTACTATTATCTCCTACTGGTTCAACATCAGGTTTAAGTGCAATGGCTGGACAAGATTTAGAATTATTCAAAAAAACAAAAGACCGTGGATTTTTCAAAATTTTACAAATGGTAATGTTTTTTATAGTTTTTGTTATTGCTATTATTTGTATAGTTTACAAAGCTATACCTAAGTAATAAATGAAGAAATTTATTACAAAACTTAATTTAGAAAAATTAATTCTCTTAGTAATTAGTAATGAAACATTACCGATACCAAGACATATTCTTCTTAAAAAAGTAATTAATGCAAATAGGCATTCATCTTTTATTCCTAATGAATTGTATGACCAAACAATTAATGAAATGATTAATATCGGATCATTAAAAGAGTTAAAAATTTCTAAAAAATTAGTTATTGGTTACATTACTGGTGAAATTGATACATCTAAGACTTATGTAGGAACTATTAAAATTAACAACAAACGTTCTGGATTCATAACATTAGATAATGAAAATGAAACTAAATACTTTGTTCATTTTATGAATCTTAATGGTGCTCTTAATAATGATCGAGTTGAATTTCAATTAGTTAAAAATCCAAAAAAAGATAGTAAATTAATTGATGCAATTGTAACCAAAATCATCCATCATGAAAAAGATTTCTATGTTTGCACCTTTAATATAAAAGATGGCAAATATATAATTAAACCTGATGATGAAAAGATGTATTACAATATCATATTAGATGATATTGAAGGCCTTGTAAATGACCAAAAAATATTAGTAAAAATTAAAAAATATGAAACTCAAAATGCCTATGGTCATGTAGCAAAAATTATTGGCCATAAATCTGATGTTGGTGTTGATATTTTATCAATTGTATTTGATAATGGTATTAATCCAGATTTTGATGATGACCTATTAAATTCATGTCGCAAACTAAAAGTTAATTTTGATCAAACCCAAAAACAAATAAGACGTGATTTAACAAAATTACCTATTGTAACAATTGATCCAAAGACATCAAAAGATTTTGATGATGCTATATGTGTTATTAAAAATGATGATACATACAAACTATATGTATGTATCGCTGATGTTGCTCACTATGTTAATTACCAATCTGAACTAGATAAAATAGCAATGAAACGAGGATGTTCAATATATTTAGCAGATCGCGTTATTCCAATGTTACCACATATTTTATCAGATGATATTTGTTCACTAAACTATGATGTTATAAGACTAACAATGACATGTGAAATCGATATTGATAAAAATGGCAAAATGATTAAATATGATGTATATCCTTCATACATAAAAAGTCAAAGAAGATTTAATTATGATGAAGTAAATGATTTTTTTGCAAATAAAATTGATTTTAAAAATGAAAATATTGAAGTTAAAAGGATGTTAGAAAATGCAAAGAAACTTCATTTATTACTTGACAAAGTAAAATTTGCTCGAGGATATATAAATTTTGTTATCCCCGAACCAGAAATAGTATTGGATGAAACTGGATTCCCAATTGAAATTAAATTACATAAAACAGGTATGGCACAAAACATGATTGAAAATTTTATGTTACAAGCTAATGAATGTGTAACTTTATTTGCTCATGATAATAAAGTGCCCTTTATTTATCGTATACATGATAAACCAAATGAAGAAAAAATTAAAAGTATGATCGCTGATATTAAAAGGCTAAACTTCAAAATTTCGACAGATTTAAAAAACATAAAGCCTAAGGATATCAATACATGATTGGAACAAAATAAAAATAATCAAAATCTCGATTTGATTAGCATGATTATTTTAAGATGTTTAGCAAAAGCTAAATATGATACAAAAAATATTGGGCATTTTGGTTTGGCATTAAAAAACTATACTCACTTTACTTCACCTATTAGAAGGTATCCGGATTTAATTATTGAAAGATTATTTTGAATGTTTGTTTTTGCTCGTGAACAATATACAGATGTACAAAGAAATGAACTAGCTAATCAATTAAATGAAATTGCAGAATTATCATCTAAGAATGAATTAATTGCTATTCAATGTGAACGTAGTGTTAATGCCATGAAGTTTGCTGAATATATGACTAAACATATTGGTGAAGAATTCATTGGTTTTATTTCTAACATTAATTCATTTGGAGTCTTTGTTCAATTAGACAATACAATTGAGGGATTAATAAAATTAGAAAATCTAAAAAATGATTTCTATGTGTATAATGAAAAAACGAATGAGCTTATTGGTCGCACTAAAGGTTTAAGATTTAGTTTAGGAACTAAAGTTAAAGTAAAAGTTATTTTAGCTGATAAACTAACTAGAAAAATAAATTTTGAACTTGTTGAACATTTAGGTAATAGATAATATGCATATTTTATTTAAAAACAAAAAACTTAATTTAAATCATACCGTTATTGAAAGAATTGAAGCAGGAATTTCATTAAAAGGTTATGAAGTTAAATCAATAGTCAAAGCAAATGCTAATATTGATCAAGCCTTCATTGTTTTTAAACATAATGAAGCATACTTATTAAACATGTATGTAGCTCCATATAATGAAGCTACTAATGTATCAATTGTTGCTGATCGAACAAGAAAACTATTGTTAAATAAAAGCCAGATAATAAAACTACAGCAGCAAATAAAAAAAGAACGTTTAGCATGTATTCCAAGCATTGTTTATTTAAAAAATAATAAAATTAAAATTGAATTTGCTTTATGTAAAGCTAAAAATGCTCACGATAAAAGGGAAACAATCAAAGAACGCGATTTAAAACGTGAAATGAAAAAATATTAAATTAAATGGTTTGCATTATAAATTATGGTATGGCTAAACCAAGTTGAGTTAATATATAGAATAAGCACAACAACAATAATTCAAAATATATAATAACTTTATTGTTTGTTAGATTAAGAAGTGAATGTTTAGGATAATGATATGTCTAGAAAAATGTCTGAAAATGGAAAACAACTAAAGGAAGAACTTAGAATTTTATTGAATGTTTATGGGGATGAAGTAAAACAAGAAATTAAATTATTTAATACAAGATCCAAAGCTGATTGGGCTTGATTTTTTGACAATAACAAAAAAGCTATTCTTATTGAAGATAAAGAAAAAAATGACAATACTGATGAAAAAACTCAGATGGATAAATATATTGAAATTTGTCGAAAAAATGGAGTAGAAGATATTATTTCTTTAACAGTTCGTCAAAATGAAGATAACTCATTAACGACTACAATAAAACATAATGATGATGTTCTTGACAATTCTATTAAAGAATTAGCATACTATAAAAATTTACTTGGTATTGAGAGTATTATTAACCCATCTGAAATTTATACACTAACAAATTGTATTAACGAATTATTACATAATCAAAATGCTTTTAATATTACACATTTACAAGACAGAATGATTTTTACTGGGTGTTTGTTGTTAGAAGGTTTACATGGCAACTTAAATATTAATAATGTTTCTTCTATTCATGCTTTAAAATCTCAAGTTGTGACTACTTTGAAAGAATTAAATAGACCATATGTAGCTGAAAAAGAAAATAAATTAACACATTTAATAAATTTATTTAAGAATGTGCCTATAGGTGTTGAATCTGTTACTACTCAAAATATTAAAAGTTTGGTAAATTATGTTCTACATATTAAATCTATCATCATTAATTCTGCAGCTGATTTTTACTCTGTAGATATAATGAATATATTTTTTAATGAGTTTGGACGTAAGAATGGAAAAAATGAGCATGGACAAGTTTTTACACCTGATCATATTGGTTCATTGATGGCAAAATTAATTAGAGCTAACAATAATGATAAAATTTTAGATCCTACATGCGGATCAGGAGCCTTACTTATTAAATCTATGTTCTTAGCTACAAAAAAAGACATTCAGGTTGAAAGAAAAAAATTTTTTACTAATAATGTTTTTGGAATTGAAAACAGTCCACAAATAGTCTCACTATGTTATATAAATATGCTATTGCATCAAGATGGCATTACAAATATAAGACCAATTAATGCCCTATCAAATGATGCGGCTGAATGGATTAAATCTAAAAAAATAAATAAAGTTATTTCTAATCCACCATATGAAAAATCTAATAAACCAATTGAAATTATGGAAAATGTTATGAATAATATGGAAACTGGTGGTTTGGCTTGCTTTCTTTTACCTTCTGGTAAATTAAGAACTGAAGTTAAAAAAGTTAAAAACAAACTTCTTTCTAAGCATAGTCTAATAGCAATAATTAAACTTCCAGATATTTTTAGAGGTGTTGCTGGAGTAGGTTTAACTTCTTTATTTATTTTTAAAATTGGAACCCCACAAGACTATAAAATCAAAGCTTATGGTTATCACATAAAAGATGATGGTTTTATTACAGGAAGCAAATATAAAAACCAAGGAAGAGTAGATGATAAACA
>ONDN01000063.1 GCA_900316595.1 uncultured Mycoplasmataceae bacterium
TGTTGAGTAATTTTACTGTATGGACCGACAGCACGAGCATGAATTTTATCATCAACCATGTGGTCAAGTTTCATCATGTACATAACACCAACAGTTGTTAAATTATCAAATGGCTCACCAGTTTTACCATCATATAATTGGAATTTACCAATTTTTGATTTATCATTTGTAGCAAATCCAGCTTCTTTAATATTATTGATTACATCATTTAATTCAGCACCACAAAATACTGGAGTAATAGCTTTGTAGTTTAGAATTTCAATATCAAGTCCAGCATTTTTAACCATTAATAAGATATCATTGTATGAAATCTTACGTTTTGCTTCTTCTAATGTCTCAACATGGTTTTGTTTGCAATATTTACTAATTGATTTAACTAGTACTTTAGCTTTTTCAGTAGGAATACCGAATTCTTTTGTAAATAATTTTACAGCTTCAGTACTTGATTTTGAATTTAAAACAAATTCAATTGCTTTTTGCTGACCTAGTGCACGCATTGATAAACCAAGATTCATTTCGAACACTTGACCAATATTCATACGTGAAGGTACACCTAATGGGTTTAAACAAATATCAATAGGTGTTCCGTCTTCCATAAATGGCATATCAGCAACAGGAGCAACAATTGAAATACATCCCTTATTACCATGACGTCCTGACATTTTGTCACCAATTTGAATTTTACGTTTTTGAACAATAAATATTTTTATTGATTCAATTACATCATCATCGAGTTCATCACCATTTACAATACTAAATCTTTGAACTTTAGCAACTATACCATCACCACCATGAGGAACCTTTAATGAACTTTCACGATAATTTTTTGTTTTATTGCCAAATATAGCCTGTAATAGTTTTTCCTCTGGAGTGAAATCATTTTGTCCACGTGGAGTTTGTTTACCAACAAGAATATCTCCTTCATGAACTTCAGCACCAACCATTATAATACCATCTTCATCCAAATAACGTTTTGCGTCTTCACTTACATTATTTAAATCACGAGTGATTTCTTCATCACCATTATTTGTTCTTAAACAATTTATTGTGTATTCTTCAATGGTAATAGATGTATAAACATCATCTCTAACTAAACGTTCAGAAACAACAATTGCATCCTCATAGTTATAACCATTCCATGTAGTGAAAGCAACTAATGGATTTCTACCTAGAGCTAATTGACCATTGTACATAGCTGGACCATCAGCTAAAGTAACATTTTCCTTAACACGTTGACCAATAGTTACAATTGGAGTTTGGTTAATACATGTGTTTTGGTTAGACTTATGGTATTTAATTAATGGATAATTGTCCAAACGGTTTAATTCATTACGAATAGATATTTTATTTCCATCAATGCTTTCAACAACTCCAGGATTTTTTGAAACAATAGTTAATCCTGAATCATGAGCAATTTTATATTCAGTACCTGTACCAACAATTGGTGCATATGGTTGAAGTAATGGAACAGCTTGACGTTGCATGTTTGCACCCATTAATGCACGGGTAGTATCATCATGTTCCAAGAATGGAATAGCACTTGCAGCAATTGATACGACTTGTCTTGGAGCAATATCAACATAGTCAATTTGACTAACTGGTAATTCTTGTTGACTTGCACGGAAACGACAAATTGCTGATTTAACTAAAATCTTACCTTTTTCATCATGAGGAATTGTTGCTTCACATATTGCATAATTATCTTCTCGTATTGGAGTTAATCATTCAACATCTTGTTGAATTACACCATTTTTTACTGGATGATATGGTGAAACTAAGAAACCATTTTTATCAATTTGAGTAAATGATGCCAATGACATAATCAAACCTATGTTCATACCTTCAGGTGTTTCAATTGGACAAATTCTACCATATTGTGAATAGTGAACATCACGGATATCTAGGTTTGGGTCTTCACGAGAAATACCACCATCACCCATTGCGGAAATACGACGTTTATTAGATAATTCAGATAATGGGTTTTGCTGATCAACGAATTGTGTTAGTTGATAAGTGTTAAAAAAGTTCTTAACTGCAAATTGGAATGCTTTTGTGTTAATAACTTTAGAAGGTGTCATGTTTTTAGCAAATTTTTCTTGTTGTTCTTCATTAGCAGTTGCAATTGATACTGAAGATAATTTATCTTTAATTTGCTTTTCTATTCGTACCATTCCAATCTGTAATTTAGATTTTAATTGCTCACCAATTAAACGTAAACGTTTGTTACCTAAGTGATCAATATCATCATATCTACCAATACCATGTGGTAAGTTCATAGTATAAGAGATGCAAGCAATGAAATCAACTAATGACAATGTGTAGCATTTAGCAATTCTTTCATCATTTGAAAACTCACCAATAATTGCTGTTCATTCAACTTGTTGATCATTATTTGTGTAAACATTAACACATTCAATGTTCATGCATTGGTTGTTTAAAATCTTATTCTTATATGGAAGTTTAACTTCATAAGTAATGTTTAAATCTTGATTTTCTGCAGCTTTTTTAAATGAAGCTAATTCTTCTTTACCAATTAATGTTCCTTTCTTTAAGAAAACTTTGTTGTTTTTGTAAAGAATGTCTTCAGAAATAACGCGTTGATATAAACGATCTGAGATACGCATTTTATGTAATGTACGATATCTTCCAGCATTTGATAGTTCATATTTTCTAGGATCCATAAAATGTGAAACAATTACATCTTGGTAACAAATAGGATTATCTTTGCTACTAATATCAGATTCAACACTTCTTGTTGAAATTGAAAATTTAGAAATTAAATCTTTAGCTGCTTTTTCAGTTATAACTGTATCCAAGTATTCTCTTAACTTTTTAGTTAATTCATCCTTTGCATCTAAAATCTTATTAAATTCAGTTTCGATAGATGAAATTTTGCTTTGAATCTTTTTCTTTTCGGTTTGATTTGCATTAGCTAGATCTTTCTTCAAAGATTCATAATCTTCTTTATTTTTTAAATAAAGCTTTTCATAACGATCATCTAATGCTTTAATTTCAGCTTCACAGTTAACAACTTTTTTGATGTATTTTTTTAATCTGGTATCTATTGGTGAACCTTTACCGATACTTTTATCCTGGCTTGATTCTTCAATTTGAACACGATATTCAACTATCTCAGGATTTTGCATAATACCGTTATGAGTATATGACCATGTCTTATCTTTACTCTTACTACACTCATTGAATAAAGTGTTAATGATACACAAGTCATCATTAAATACTTTACGGATTTCATCCTGTGTCATGCCAAATGCTTTTAGTAAAATTGTTGCTGGTATTTCAACAATTGCATCATTTTGAGAATTTCTTACTAATGCATTAATTATTTGCAAATCCTCATTGTACATGAAATTTATTAGTGTACCTCTTGAAGGTAAAAGTTCACAAGCATATCCATAACTTATGTGCTTTTTATTGTTTAGTTTAATTTGTGACTTATTTGAAATATAAACACCTGGTGCACGAAGAATTTGCGAAACAACAAATTTTTCAATTCCGTTAATTATGAATGTTCCTTTTTCAGTCATAACAGGAATGTTAGCAAAAAAAATACCGCTAGTTAAACCTTTGTTTTCCTTTTTAACAGTAATCTTTTCACCACTTTTGTTATCGATAATATAAGCATCAA
>ONDN01000058.1 GCA_900316595.1 uncultured Mycoplasmataceae bacterium
CCACCATTAATTGGGTTGTAGCCAAGCGGTAAGGCATCAGATTTTGATTCTGACATGCGGTGGTTCGAATCCACCCTACCCAGCCAAATGTCCCACTAGCTCAGTGGTAGAGCATTTCACTTTTAATGAAGGGGTCCGGAGTTCGAGTCTCCGGTGGGACACCATAATAAGCTGAAGTGGCGGAATGGTAGACGCACAGGACTTAAAATCCTGTGGCAGCAATGCCGTGAGGGTTCAAGTCCCTCTTTCAGCACCATCATTGCGGGTATAGTTCAATGGTAGAACTATAGCCTTCCAAGCTATTGATGTCGGTCCGATTCCGATTACCCGCTCCATCAATACAAAAACTCAGAATAATTCTGAGTTTTTTATTTTGCTAATTATGGCGTCCTAGAATGGAGTCGAACCAATGGCTGATCGCTTAGGAGGCGATTCCTCTATCCGTCTGAGGTACTAGGACATTTATGTTTATTATAGAATGCAATAAATATTAAAATAGCAAAATTAATAGTATTATTTAATATTGTCTAATGAAATTTAAAGGTTCAATTGTATTGCTTATTGAATAAAATTTAGGAAAAAAGTTACTATGCAAAAATCAACAATGATAAAAAAAGAAATAGCAATTAAAAACCGTAAGTGGTTTATCATTGATGCTGCAGGTGCAGTTGTTGGTAAACTTGCAGTTCAAGTTGCAAATTTATTAAGAGGTAAAAATAAACCTTCTATGACATTAAATGTTGATTGTGGTGATTATGTTATTGTTTACAATACTGATAAAATGATTTTAACAGGTAATAAACTAACTAGAGAATTTTGATATTCGCACTCACAATACATTGGTGGATTAAGAAAAAGAGATGGAAAAACAATGCTTAACAAATATTCTGATGAATTATTAGAATTAGCTGTTAAAGGTATGTTACCTAAAAATCGTTTATCTAGAAGAATTATTACTAAGTTACATATTTATAAAAAAGAAGTAAATAAAAATTATGATGCACACAAACCAATTAAAATTCAAGCTGAAGGGATTAGAAAATAACTATGGCAGAAACTAAAGTAGAGTACAAAGGTTTAGGAAGACGTAAAACTTCAATTGCGTGTGTTTGTTTAATTCCTGGATCTGGCCAAATTACTGTAAATACACGTAAATTAAACGAATATTTTCCAAATATATTTTTAATTCAAAATCTTCAACAACCATTAGTTTTAACTAATACTAAGGATAAATTTGATATTAAAGTTAAAGTTATTGGCGGTGGAATGCAAGGCCAAAGTGGAGCTATCCGTTTAGGCATTGCACGTGCTCTTGTAGAAGTTAATCCAGAATTCAAAAGCATCTTAAAGAAAAATAAAATGCTTACTCGTGATTCACGTGTTAAAGAACGTAAGAAATTTGGTAAGTATGGAGCAAGAAGAAGCCCACAATTTACAAAACGTTAATTTTTTATATAATATTTTTATTAATTTTGTTAGTGATGATACTAACATGGGAGTATAGCTCAGTTGGTTAGAGCACACCCCTGATAAGGGTGAGGTCGCTGGTTCGAATCCATTTGCTCCCACCATTATGGGGGATTAGCTCAGCCCGATAGAGCACCTGACCTGCACTCAGGGGGTCGTGGGTTTGAATCCCATATCCTCCACCATAAAAAAACACAGATTTATTCTGTGTTTTTTATATTAAATTTGATGCTTGAATAAAGGCTATTTTTAATTTATTTTCATAAGGTAAAGGATTTAAATTTGAATTAGTAATTTTCATATTTGTAATAATATTGTTATATTTCTTAGGAAATGCTTTTTTGTAATTAATAATAAACTGATTTATTGATTTATTATTTTTTGTGTAAAATCCTGAAGATTGCTTCCATCCAAAATCTTTATTAATTTTTTTTGATATTTTTATCAATTTATTAATTTTAGATTTTATTGATAAACTAGCAAATGGTTTTCTACCAATAATTCTTTTGCATAATTGTTGGTTATAGTGATAAAAAAATATGTATTGTTGATTAATAAGATAAATATTTTTTTTGATAAACGACAAATTTCTTTCATGTCGAAATTTTTCTTCATGCATTAATTTTTCTTTGCCTATCTTTTTAAGAACATGCAAATAATAATATTTAATGATTATTAAATAGACTCCAAGTAATGAAGTGAGAATATCACAAACTAGTTGAATACTTAGTAATATAATATCAGACCTTGTAGGAGGTTGAGGATTATCATATGAATCTCAGAATTTAACTCTTCATATAAGATATAATGCTTGGTAAATTGTTCAAATTAAATTACATAAAAAATAGATTCAATATGTCCATATTGATGAATTGTCAGCATATTTATTTTTGTGTAAAGCTACAACTTGGGGAATCATTATTCCCACAGAAGTAACCAAACATATTCACACAAGTATAAATGTAGATAATCA
>ONDN01000057.1 GCA_900316595.1 uncultured Mycoplasmataceae bacterium
GTGCAACATTTATTATGATAGTGCATATGACAAAATTGTTAAAGTGATGGATGAATTTGGTAAATTAACTGGTAGAAAATATGCACCATTTGTATATTCTGGTAGTAAATCAGCAACTAATGTTATTGTTTTAATGGGTAGTGGTTGTGATACTGTTGAACTTGTAGTTAATAAAGCAAAACTTCCTACACCTTCAGGTGTATTAAAAGTGCACTTATATCGTCCATTCAATGCCAAAGCATTTGTTAATGCTTTACCAAAAACAGTTAAAAATATAACTGTTCTTGATCGTACAAAAGAAGCTGGATCAGTTGGAGAACCATTATATGTTGATGTTGCGTCAGCATTAAAAGAAAATGGTTACAACAAAATTAATGTTTATTGTGGTAGATATGGTATTGGTGGTAAAGATTTTACACCAAATAATGTTATTAGCATATTTGAAAATATGAATGCTAAATCACCAATTAACCACTTCAGTGTCGGCATTAATGATGATGTAACATTTAAATCATTACCAGCACCTAAAAATCCTTATAATGTAGTGTCTAAAGATTATGAATGTATCTTCTATGGATTAGGATCAGATGGTACAGTTTCTGCAAACAAAAGTACTATTAAGATTATTGGTTCAAAAACTAATAAAGCCATTCAAGCATTCTTTGAATACGATTCAAAAAAATCAGGAAGTTTAACAGCTTCACATTTACGAATTTCTGATGAAGAAATAAAAAAACCATATGTTATCCAACATGCAGATTTTATTGCTATTCATAACTATGTATTCGTACATAATTTTGATATTTTGTCTAATATCAAACCTAATGGTAAAGTTTTATTGAATACTGATTTGTCTCTTGATCAATTAGCTCGTGATTTACCAGAAAATTTTAAAAAGCAATTAAAACAAAAAAATGTTGAATTATATGTAATTCCAGCTTCTAAGGTTGCTATAGCAAGTGGCTTAGGTAATAGGGTTAATACAATAATGCAAGCTTGCTTCTTCAAAATAACAAATATTATTGATTTTAAACTTGCTATTGAAGAAATGAAAGCATATGCTACTAAGTCATATGCTAAAAAAGGTGAAGCTATTGTTAAAGCAAACATTGTAGCTATTGACAATGCTACCGCCCAATTAAAGAAACTTGACACTAAAAAGATTATTAGTATCAAGTCAAATCCATTTGTTAAGAAATATATTAATAATGATTTCTACAACAAAATAATGAAGCCAATTAGTGAAAAGAAGGGTAATGAATTACCAGTATCATTATTTAGTGCTGACGGTAGTTATCCTATGGGAACTGCTCAATATGAGAAACGAGGAATTGCTGAAACAATCCCAGTTTGTGATCCTAATAAATGTATTCAATGTGGTATGTGTTCATTTGTGTGCCCACATGCATCAATTAGAAGTTATGTTATTGACAATAGTTCTGCTAAAAAAGCACCAAATGGTTTAAAAACAAAAGATGCTATTGGTATAAAAGATGCTCAATTTGCAGTGCAAGTTTCACCATTAGATTGTACTGGATGTAAATTATGTGCAAATTCTTGTCCAGTTAAAGCATTAGAAATGCAACCATCAAAAACAGCTCGTGAGCAACAAATTAAAAACTATGAGTTTTTAGAGTCTGCTAAGAAATATGATAAAAATAAGATTTTCTCTGTGTTCTCTAAACCGTCTGTAAAAATGGTGCAATTTTTAAAACCATTCTTTGAATTTAATGGGGCTTGTGCTGGTTGTGGAGAAACTCCATATGTTAGATTGGTTTCACAATTATTTGGTGATAGATTAATTGTAGCTAATGCAACAGGATGTAGCTCAATTTATAGTGGTAGTGCTCCTAGCTGCCCATATACAGTTGATGAAAATGGTCATGGTCCAAGTTGGGCTAACTCATTATTTGAAGATAATGCTGAATTTGGCTACGGTATGTATTTGTCATACAAATATCAACGAAATAATTTGTTCAACAGATTAACAGAAATGTCAAAATCAGTTAAAGATCAAAATGCTAAAAAATCATTAGAAAATTTATTAAATTCATGAAATGAAAACAATTCTAACCAATATGCATATGACTTAATTAACAAAATTAAGAACTCACAAGATAAGACATTGTCAAAAGTTGTTAATGAAAATAAAAATTTCTTAGGTAAAAAATCATTTTGAATCATTGGTGGTGATGGATGATGTTATGACATTGATTCCGATGGTGTTGATCATGTATTAGCTAGTGGTGCAAATGTAAATATTTTAGTGCTTGATACTGAATTGTATTCAAATACTGGTGGTCAAGCTTCTAAATCAACTCCTATGGGTTGTGTAACTAAATTTGCTTCAGGTGGTAAATTAACACGTAAAAAGAATTTAGGTGAAATGGCTATGACATACAAAGATGTATATGTAGCTCAAGTTGCTATGGGAGCAAACCCACAACAATTAATTAATGCAATGATTGAAGCCGAATCATACAATGGTGTAAGTTTAATTATTTGTTATGCTCCATGTATTAATCATGGTGTAAATATGTCAATGTCTCAAAACATTGAAAAAGAAGCAGTTCAATCTGGATATTGAACTTTATATCGATATGATCCTAGAAAACAAAAACCAATGAGTATAGATTCACCTGCTCCTACAATGAAATATATTGATTTCATTAAGAAACAAAACCGTTATGCTAATTTATTAAAATCTCAACCTGCAAGAGCTGATGAATTATTTAAAAATAGTGAGGATAATGCTAGGGATCGAAGAAATGAATTAACTAAACATTAGTTAATCAATATATATCTCTTCCATTTTAGTTGTTTTGTAATATTTTTTTACAGTTTTACTTGTAATAACTTTAGACTTATCAAAATGGATTAGTGTCATATTTTTGGCATCTCTTACTCTACTCATTCCAACATATAATTGTCCATATGTAAAAATATTTTTACAATCAATGACAATTGAATCAAGTGTCATTCCTTGTGATTTATGAATTGTTAATCCATATGCTGGAATAACTGGAATTTGTTTCATATAAGCAATAGTTTTATTGTAGTAGTTAAGTTTTTTCCATGTGTGTCTTTTTAAGACTATTGGTTTAGCTTGATTGTCAATTAAAACTTCTATATTATGTTCGTTTAATTTTGTTACTATTGCTTTAGTACCATTGACAAATCGATTTTTAGGATCATTATAGACAATTATTACTTTAGCACCTACTTTTAGATCTAATTTTTCTTTGGCAATGCATTCACGAATAATTGCATCTTTGTTATATTGTTTTCTTTTACCTGCAACAGTTGCTATGTATGTAGTTAGTTTACCAGGTAATTGATTAATTTTCTTTTGGTTAAATGTATCACATTCTTCGTTAGTTGCAAAAAATATGGTGTCATTTTCTGTGGGTTTTCTTTTTTTACACATTTCAATAAGATTTTTGACTTGTTTTGATTCTACATGTCCTTCTTTTATTTCATCAAGACAATTGATAAAATCAGCATTGCTCTGACGATGAACATGGATTAATTTATAAACATTAATTTTGCTATTTAATCATGGTTCACTTGTAAAAATCCATTGGTTTTTCTTTATTTCATTTTCTAAAACTACCGGGGGAATTTGATAAAAATCACCAGAAAAGACAACTATTTTTCCACCAAATGGTTTGTTATTTCCACATGCTTTTTTTAATACCAAATCAATTAAAGTGAATTGATCAGCTCGAAGCATGGAAATTTCGTCAATAATAATAACATCAAATTTTGCAAGACGTTTTTTAAGAGCTGTAAACTGAAAAGTATGTGAAAAATAATTTAAATATGAAGTATTTTTTTGAATGTTAATACCCATGAACTTATGAATTGTAACTCCACCCAAATGGAATGAACTTAACCCTGTAGTTGATGTTAATACTGCTGGAGCTCCAACTTTATTAAGTTCATCTTTTAAATTTCGCAATAAAGTTGTTTTACCAACACCAGCACTACCAGTTAAAAAAATTGAATGTTTTTTCTTAATAATTTCATTTTTTAAAAGTTCTATAAAACTTTTACTATTTAGATGTTTCATGATTTTTTATTTTCTTGATAAATTGTTTTGAATTTTAATATTTTTGGATAAATTCATATTCTAAAATTGCATTTTTTAATTGGAATATAATTAGGAAAATGCTGCTAATAATATTTATCAATTATTTTATTATTTTAATATAATAAACGCATAAAGGATAATAAGGATAACAACAATGAAAGTAATAAAAACAGATAAAGCTCCAGCAGCATTAGGTCCATATGAAGCTGGAATTAAAGTTGGTAATTTCATTTTTACGTCTGGACAAATTCCATTAGATCCAGCAACTAATGAATTAGTTACAGGATCAATTGAGGATCAAACTCATAGATCTTTAAAAAACATTAAAGGTATTCTTGAAGCTGAAGGATATTCATTAAATGATGTTGTTAAAACAACTGTATTTTTATCAGATATGAACAATTTTGCAGCTGTAAACAAAGTTTATGCAGAGTACTTTACTGTGAATAAACCTGCAAGAAGTTGTGTGCAAGTTGCAAAATTACCTAAAAATGTAGGTGTTGAAATTGAAGTAATCGCTTATAGAGAGTAAATATATATGGCTAAACTTAAAACAACAAGAGCAACATCATTTAACAATACTAATGATAAACAATCAAAACCAGTCGGTCCAACTGTTAAAATGAAAACTGAAACTGCTGGGAAGATTGGTTTGTTTGGTGCGATATCAATCATTATAGGTACTGTATTTGGTGTTGGTATATTTTTAAAAAACGAAAGTGTTTTTAGAAGTAATAATGCAAACCCATTGGGTGTATTATTATCATGGGGAATAGTATTTATTATTGCTTTTGCTACTGCATTCTCATATGGTGAAATTACACGTGTAAGAACAAAAACTGCCAATTCAGGATTAGCAGGTTGAAGTGAAAGATATGTAGGATATAATTTTGGAAGATTTTTAAAAATTACTTATCCTTTTTTCTACTATTCAATATATACATTTGCATTATCATTATTCTTTGCTGAAGGTGTATTATGTATTAACCCTAACTTTATTGGTGAAGGTATGCCTAGCATTACTAATCAAAGTTTATGATTATTATGAGGAGTAGGTTTTGGTATAGCATTAATAATGTTGTTATCAAATTGATTAAATAGTTTTGCAGTTCAAAAATCAATGAGCTTTATTTCACCAATTAAATTTATTCCTGTAATAATGGTAATAATATTTGGTGTTTGAGGTGGAGTAAAGAATGGTGGTGGATATTTTACCCCTAGTTATGAAGGTGAATATTCAGGTAAATTTACTATGTTTGGTGTTTTTGATTCATTACCAGCAATTATGTTTGCCTTTGATTCATTCTTAATCGTAGGTAATATTTCATCAAATGTGAAAAATCCAACTAAAAATGTTCCAATTTCAATCATTGTCTCAATGGTTATTTCAGGAGTGTTTTACTTCATAGTAACTATTTCACAATTATTATGCGGATGTGGAAATCCATATAGTTTATTCAATACACTTTTTAAAGATCAAGAAACATTAAAAACAACATTCAAAATAATAATTTCAATATTCTTAGCAATTTCATTATTTGGATGTGTAACTTCATTATCTTCTGCACTCACTAACACTACTCAATCAGCAATTGATGAAGAAGTTATTATTGGTTCAAGAGTGATGAAAAAAATTGCTAATGGTTCAAAAAACAAATTAACAGGTGGATTTATTATGTCAATAATAATTGTTTCATTCTGATTCTTTACATTTGGAATTATTTCTGCAATA
>ONDN01000054.1 GCA_900316595.1 uncultured Mycoplasmataceae bacterium
AAGGTTGTTACTGCTGTATTAGCAGTGATTGCACTAGCAACTGAAAGAAAAATTTTAGCTTTTTTTGATAGTTTGTGTTCCATATATATATATATATTATAGGATATTAGAAAATTAGATTATCAAATTTAGACCGTTTTTTGAGACTTTACTCCTTTTTTATTTATGTGAGCACTTCGGGGTATACTTCGCCACATATTTTGCATATTAAAAGTTTTTAAATAAATAGTAAATTTTATTGTATTATTTAAATACAATTTGCTTTTGAGATTGCTGATACACCAAAAGATGTTGTCATGTATCAGGGAACTTATTAGAAATTGTCAAAATACAAAAGAATCAAGGAGACAACAGTTAGGTATGTATCAAGAATTACGTATAAAATTATTCTCTTATGATCCAGACTTGTTGGAGAAGTCTGTTAAATACATAATTGAAATATCTAAAAATACTAATTGCACATTAAAAGGTCCAATTCCATTACCTACTAAAGTAGAAAAATTTACTATTTGTCGTAGTGTACATGTTAATAAACCTTCAATGGAGCAGTTTGAACGTAGAACACATAAAAGATTAATAATCTTATCAAACACAAACGAAAAAACAATTGAAAGCTTAAAGAGATTAACTATTCCTACTGGAGTAGAAATCCAAATTAAGTTATAGTACTAAGGATTTACTAACTATGAAATACATTATTGGTAGAAAATTAGGTATGGTTCAAGTGTTTGGAGTAGATGGAAGATTATTTCCAACTACTGTTGTTAAATGTGTAGACAACAAGGTTATTAGCAAAAAAGATAATTCAATTACAATTGGTTTTGAAGAGATAGATGAAAAGAAAATAAATAAACCTCAAAAAGGTTATTTTAAGAAATTAGGTATTAAACCTTACAAAGTAGTTGCAGAATTTGCTAATGTAGATCCATCAATTAATGTTGGAGATTCAATCAACATTAATACATTCAAAAAAGGTGAATATGTTGATATTCAAGGTATTACTAAAGGTCGCGGATACACAGGAGCAATTGTAAGATGGAACTTTAAAGTAGGTCCTATGTCACATGGTTCAGGATATGTACATAGATATCAAGGATCTGTTTCATTTGGTCGTGGTGGTAGTCAAGGTCAAAGAGTTCCTAAAGGAAAGAAAATGGCTGGTCATTATGGTCATGAAATTGTAACAACTGAAAATTTATTGATTTTGGATTTGATTCAAAAATATAATGTAATCCTAATTTTAGGAGCAATTCCAGGACCAAAAAATAACATTGTAATTATTAAATCTTCAATAAAGAAACCTAATAGTAAAAAAGAATTCACAATTATTAGTAAAGAAATTAAAGAAGATATTTTAAAGGCTAATGAGGCTTTAGAAGATAAAGAAGCTGTGTTTGAAGCAAACAAAGAAGCCGAAGCTGCTGAAAAGAAAGAAAAAGAAGCAGAGGAAGCTAAAAAAGCCGCAGCAGCAGCTGCAGCAAAAAAAGAAAAAGAAGCTGCTGAAAAAGCTAAAGTTGCTGAAGCAAATAACTCAAAGGAAGCTAAGAAATAAGGAGATTAGTTATGGATAAAAATGTTAAATTAATCAACCTTAAAGGTGAAGTTATTAAAGAAGTAAATTTTAATAAAGACCTATTAGTGTCAAAAGTAGCTAAGCAAGCTATATTTGATACAGTTATTGCTGAAAATGCAGCAAAAAGACAAGGAACACACTCAACTTTAACAAAAGGTGAAGTAAGAGGTGGTGGACGTAAACCATTTGCACAAAAACACACTGGTAATGCACGTCAAGGTTCTATACGTAATCCTCAATGAGTAGGTGGTGGAATTGTATTTGGTCCAAAACCAAACCGCAACTACACAAAGAAAGTTAATGCTAAAGTTAGTCATTTAGCTTTCAAATCAGTAATTACTGAAAAAGTTAATAATGATAACATGTACATTCTTGAAGATGCATCAATGGTTAAACCAAATACAAAAACTGTTGCTAACTTATTAAAGAAACTAGAAGTATATGGTAAAAAGATTCTTTTTGTTATTGAGACTAAATCTAATATGTTTATCAAATCATCTAGAAATATAAATAAAGTTGTTGTAAAAAAATTCAATCAAGTTTCAACAATTGATGTTATGAATTCCAACGTCGTTGTAATTGAAAATAAAGCTTGTGATGAATTAGGAAAGGTATATTGTTAATTATGGATATTACACGAGTATTAATTAAACCTTTGTTAACTGAAAAAACTTATGCAATGAACTCTAATAAAGTTAAACAATATGCATTTTTAGTTAATCCAAAAGCAAATAAACATGAGATTGCAAATGCTTTTGCTGCTCTATATGAATTTAAACCATTAAAAGTTAATACACAATTACGCAAACCATCTAAGACACGTACAATGTCATATTTTCCTGGTTTTGAAAAAAAGAAAAAAATTGCTTATATTACTTTGCCTCCTGGCAAAGATATTAGTGTAAGCAGTCAAGAAGCAGAATCAAAACAAAATAAAGAAAAAATTGCTGCAACTGAAAAAGCTAAAGAAAAAGGTAAATTAAAGGAAGTTAAAAGCCCTGAATCTAAACCTATTGAAGAGAAAAAAAGTGAAAAATTAGAAACAAAGAAAGTCGAAAAACCAAGTAAATAATGAGGTAAATTATGGCTATTAAATATACAAAAACAAGAAGTAGTGGAAAACATAATGTAGTGTCAATTGATTACAAAAAAGAATTGACAACAAATAAACCATATAAACCACTTATAAAAATTATTCAAAATCAATCTGGTAGAAATTCTCGAGGATCTATTACTACACGCCATCAAGGTGGAAGACATAAGAGATTTTATCGTGTAATTGATTTTAAACGTAATAAAGATAATATTCCTGCTGTTGTAAAAACTATTGAATATGATCCAAATCGTACTGCATTCATTTCATTAGTGTGTTATAAAGATGGTGAAAAGAGATATATTCTTACACCAAAAGATTTAAAAGTTGGTGATGTAATTGTTTCTGGTGAAAAAGTTGATATTAAGGTTGGAAATACAACAACATTAAATAATATCCCTGAAGGTGCATTTGTTCACAATATTGAATTAACACCAAATAAAGGTGGTCAAATAGTACGTTCAGCTGGTAGTTCAGCTCAAGTATTAGGTAAAGATGAAACTGGTAAATTTGTAATCATTAAATTATCATCTGGTGAAGTTCGTAAATTCCCTAAAGATTCAAGAGCAACAATTGGTATTGTATCAAACTCAGACCATAATTTAGTTAACTTAGGTAAAGCAGGACGTAGCCGTAACATGGGTATTCGTCCTACAGTTCGTGGTAGTGCAATGAACCCTAATGATCACCCACATGGTGGTGGTGAAGGTCGTCAACCAATTGGTTATGATGCACCACGTACACCATGAGGTAAAAGACACATGGGAATTAAAACTAGAAAACAAACTAAATCATCTAATGCTTTGATTATTAGAAGAAGGAATAGTAAATAGGAGGAAACATGTCCAGAAGTAGTAAAAAAGGTGCATATGTAGAACCATCATTAATGAAAAAAGTTATGGCAATTAAAGATGCGCCAAAAAAGAAAAATATAAAAACATGATCAAGAAAGAGTGCAATCTTCCCTGAATTTATTGGTTTAACATTTGATGTTTATAATGGTAAAGAATTCGTACCTGTATTTGTTACTGATGATATGGTAGGTCACAAATTAGGTGAATTTGTACCTACTCGTATATTTAAACAACACTCATCAAACAATAAGGCCGCTGACTCAGCTGCTGCTGCTGAAGCTGCTGAAAAGAAATAAAGGAAGGATAAAAACATATGAAAACAACTATAACACAAAGTTCAATTCATGTTTCTTCACAAAAAGCTAATTTAGTTTGTGATTTGGTTCGTAATCAGTCTGCAACAAAAGCGTTGGTTATTTTAGACAATACACCAAATAAAACTGCAAAAGTTATTAGAAAAACATTAAATTCAGCAATTGCTAATGCAACAAACAATCATGCAATGAATGCAGCAAATCTATATATTTATGAAATAACTGCTAACCAAGGCAAGACCTTAAAAAGGATGATACCTCGTGCTAAAGGTTCAAGTAGTTCAATTCGTAAACGTTTTGTAACAATTAAAATTGTTTTAAGTGATGATAAAGAACAAAAGAAAACTGACTTATTAGCAATTAAAACAAGACTTGCAAAACGAAACCAAAGTAAAAAATCTAAATCAGCAGCTAAATCATCTAAACCAACTATTAATAAAGTATCAACACCAAGAGTTAAATTATTAAATAAGGGAGAAAATAAATAATGGGACAAAAAATTAATCCAAACGGTTACCGTTATGGAATAAATAAAAACTGACAGTCACGTTGAATTGCTAAAGATGCTATTCAAACAGGACAATGATTATTTGAAGATGATAAAGTTCGTAAATACTTCTTTAAGAATTATTCACTAGCTAAAATAGATCATGTGGAAATTGAAAGAACTCAATCTACAATTGATTTGTTTGTTTATTGTGGACAACCTGGTGTTATTCTTGGTAAAGAAGGAGAAAATTTAAAGAAACTTGTTCTTGATATTAATAAAATTGTTGGTAGAAAAATTAAGGTAAATCCAAATATTTTGCAATATATAAATGTAGCATGAAGTGCACGAGTAATAGCAAGAGAAATTGCTGATGCTATTGAAAATCGTATTTCATTTAGAAACGCACAAAAGATGGCTATTCGTAAAGTTATGAGTTCTCATGCATTAGGTATTAAAACAAGTGTGTCAGGAAGACTTGGTGGTGTTGAAATTGCTCGAGAAGAAGGATATTCGCAAGGTGTTATCCCTATGAACACAATTAGAAGTGATCTTGATTATGCCGTTGAGGAAGCACACACAACATATGGCATAATCGGTGTTAAAGTTTGGATTAATCGAGGAGAAATATTTAAAAAAGGTTTAAATAACCAAATCACTCCACCAAAAGCAACTGTTGATCTTGGTGGTCGTAGACCAAGAAGAATGATTAACAAACAAGCTAAACCACAAGTAAATGAAAAACCTACAGATAAAGTTGCAGCACCTGTTAAACAAGTTACAAAGGAAGGTGAATAATTATGATGCAACCTAAACGTTTAAAATATCGTAAACCACATCGTACTAAATATGATGGTAAAGCTAAAGGTAACAAATATGTTGCATTTGGTGAATATGGTTTAATGGCAACTCAAGGTAATTGAATAACAGAAAATCAACTTGAAGCACTTCGTGTTGTTTTATCTAAAGCAATTGGTGTTATTGGTAAGATATGAATTCGTGTATTCCCACAATTAAGTTTAACTCGTAAACCATTAGAGGTTCGTATGGGTTCAGGTAAAGGTAATCCAGAATTGTTTGTTGCTGTTGTTAAAAAAGGAACAATAATTTGTGAAATTGCAGGTATCCCAGAAGATCAGATGAAAGAAGCTTTAAGAAAAGCAGGAAACAAATTGAATGTTACAACAAAAATAGTAAAGAGAGGAGATCTACCTCATGAATAAGGAAACAAAAGAACTAAATACAAAAACAAATGATGAATTATGTGCTTTAATCACTAGATTAAATTCACAACTTTTGGAATCTCGTTTCAAAGTGGCAGTTGGTGAAGTTGACAAAACACATGTTATTAAACAAATTCGTAAAACAATTGCTAGATGCATGTTCATAATAAGTCAACGTGGATATGACATTTCTATTGGTTCACATGGTGTTTACTTTATCAATAAAAAAGATCATAAAATTGAAGATGTAACAAAAAAAGTTCAAAAGGTTTTATCTCAACCTGAACAAGCAACTAAAGAATCTAAGCAACAAGTAGCCAAGGATTCTAAACACCAAGAAGCTAAAGATTCAAAACTACAAACAACTAAAGTAGTAAAAGAGAAAAAAATTAAAAAAACATCAACCACAAAGGGGGATAAATAATGAAGAAGGACCAAAAAAACAAAATTGAAAGAACAAGACGTAAAACATTTAGAGGTATTGTTGTTTCAACTAAGATGAATAAAACAATTACTGTTGATGTACAACGTAAATTCTTGCACCCACTATATCACAAACAAGTTATTTCAAATAAGAAATATCATGTTGCTGATCCAAAATCAGTTTGTGGTGTTGGTGACACTGTAAGAATTATAGAGACTAGACCAATTAGTAAAACAGTATGTTACCGTGTGCAATCTGTTATTAGAAAGGCAAAATAAGGAGGGAAGTTATGATTCAATTTATGTCTCGCTTAAATGTTGCTGATAATACAGGTGCACGGAGCGTTGGAGTTATTAAGATTTTAGGTAATTCAAGACAACGTTATGCAACTGTTGGTGATGTTGTAAAAGTTAGTGTTAAAGATGCTATACCTAATGGTCAAGTTAAAAAAGGTCAAATGTCTTTAGCTGTTATTATTCGTGTTCACAAACAAGTAAAGCGCCCAAATGGAAATATTGTTAAATTTGATGATAATGCTTGTGTATTAATTAAAGAAGATAAAACACCAAGAGGTACCCGTGTTTTTGGACCTGTTGCAAGGGAATTACGTGATAGAGGATTTATGCGTATTATTTCTTTAGCACAAGAGGTATTATAAGGAGAAGGTCGATATGCAAAGAATTAAAAAAGGTGATCTCGTTAGGATTATTAGTGGTGAAGAAACTTCAAAAGAAGGAATTGTTCTTAGTGTTATGCCTAAAAAACAATCTGCAATTGTTGAAGGATTAAACATTGTTAAAATCCACCAAAAACCAGATCAAAAAAATAAAAATAAAGGTGGTATCATTTCAAAAGAAGCACCTATTAAATTATCAAAATTAGCTATTGTTTCAGCTAAAGCTCCTCAAGGTATAAGCAAGATTGCTTATCGTATTGATAAAAACAATAAGAAAGTACGTATTGCTAAAAAAACAAATACAGAAGTTGTTGTAGGAAAGAAAAAATAGATTATGAAAAAGTCAAAGATTTATAAAGATAAAATCGCAAAAGCGATGATGGAAGAATTCAAATATACTAACATAATGCAAGTTCCAAAGTTGGAAAAAATTTGCATTAATGCAGGTATTGGTGATGCTACAACAGACACAAAGATTATTGAGCAATCTGCAAAGGAGATTGAACAAATAACAGGTCAAAAACCAGTTTTGACAAAAGCTAAAAAAGCTATTGCTACATTTAAAGTTCGTGAAGGTCAACCAATAGGTGTTAAAGTTACTTTACGTGGTGAGAAGATGTGAAACTTTGTGGAAAATTTAGCTAATATTGCTTTACCTCGTGTACGTGATTTCAAAGGTTTACCTTTAAATGCATTTGATAATCAAGGCAATTACACAATCGGTATTAAAGAACAAATTATTTTTACTGAAATTAATTTTGACGAAATAAAAAGAGTTCGTGGTTTTAATGTTACATTTGTTACTTCAACAAATAAAAAAGAAGAAACAACAGCTTTATTGAGAGCTATTGGTTTACCAATTATTAAGAAATAGGAAAGGGATAATATGGCAAAAAAATCATTAATTGCAAAACAAAAAAGAGTACCAAAATATAGCACAAGAAAATACAGTCGTTGTGTTCGTTGTGGAAGACCACATGCTGTAAACGGCAAGTTCAAATTATGTCGTATTTGTATGCGTGAATTGGCATACAAAGGTGCAATTCCAGGTTTGAAAAAATCATCTTGATAAGGAGAAAATAAAATGACAGATCCAATTTCAGATTTAGTTACACGTATTAATAATGCAAATAGAGCTAAAATTCAAACAATTACTTTTAGTTCATCTAATTTGACTAGTTCAATAGCTGAAGTATTAAAACAAGAAGGTTATATTGAAAACTACAAAATTATTAGTCACGATAAGAAGAAATCAACAATAATTAATTTAAAATTCAAAAACTTGGTTCCAGTAATTCATGGAATTAAGCAAATCTCTAAACCCGGATTAAGAGTTTATCAAGAATGTAAAAAACTACCATATGTTTTGCATGGTATTGGTACTGCAATTATTTCTACTTCAAAAGGTGTTATGACCGATAGAGAAGCTCGAAAAAATAAAATTGGTGGAGAAGTATTAGTTTTTGTTTGATAATGAAAGGAGCAAAATATGTCTAGAAAAGGTAATAAATTATTAGATATTCCAACAGGAGTTACAATAACAATTAATGCAAATATTGTTAATGTTGCTGGCCCTAAAGGTAAATTAGATATTCCATTTCCTAATGTTATAAATGTTAAAGTTGAAAACAATAAAGTTCAAGTATTACGTACTAATGATGAAAAACAAACAAGAATGTACCATGGTACAATTAATTCATTAATTCATAATGCTATTATTGGTGTAACTGATGGTTTTTTAAAAAAACTACATATTGAAGGTGTTGGATACAAAGCAAGTGTGTCAGGTAATAAATTTAATTTAGCAATCGGTTTTTCACACCCAGTAGTATTACAAATCCCACAAAATGTTACTGTTGTATGTAAAACCCCTACAGATATTGAAATTTCTGGTTTTGATAAAATTGTTGTTGGTGAATTTGCAGCTAAGATTCGTGAAATAAGAAAACCTGAACCATACAATGGTAAAGGAATTATGTATGTTGGTGAGCATGTCATCCGTAAAGTTGGTAAGACAGCAGAAACTGCAAAGAAATAGGAGTATAAGATATGAAACGTATTAATTTTGACCGAAAAGAACAACGTAAATTACGTCATAAAAGAATTACTAATACTTTAAAACGTGTTGAAAATAAAAAACCAAGATTGGT
>ONDN01000053.1 GCA_900316595.1 uncultured Mycoplasmataceae bacterium
AAAGGAATGCGAAAAAGTCACTTAGCTTTATCTAAACCAACAGTTACTACATGTAAAAAATGTGGTAAACCTATTAAACCACATCATGTTTGCAAAAGTTGTGGTTACTATAATGGTAAAAAAATAATTAATGTTAAAAATAGCTAACCATAATGCACAAAATTAAAAGTAGCAAGGATAATTCTGAAGTAAAAAACTTAGATCAACTTGCTGATCTATACAATGAAGGAATTAATAATAAAGAAAAAAGCACTTATTCCCGTTCATTTAATGGTTTAATAATTACTTTATCAACCATCTCAGCAGTGTGTCTTGGTATTATGGCTTGTTACCTAATTTACATTTATTGCTAATAGTATAATCACCTCATGGTGTCTTAGCCAAGTGGTAAGGTCCGAAGCTGCAACCTTCGTATTCGTCAGTTCGAATCTGACAGACACCTCCATAAAACCCACACTTGTGGGTTTTTTATTTATAGTTTAAATATCTATGATTTGTTTCTTTAATTTCTATCTCAGTGTTATTGGTCAACGCTTTGATACGATCAATTATTCTACCAACATCTATAGCTGGTAGTTTAGATGAATTTCTTATTTTTTTGAATAATTGATTCATACTAAAATTGCTTGTAAAATATGTTAATTTTTTTGCATTATATCGCTCATCCAAAATTTCAAATAGTATTTGATTAACAAATCATTCATTAGTATCAGAAACACCTATATCATCAAGAACCAAAACATCAACATTTTTACATCTATCTACAATTTTTTCGTTAATGTAATTTGATTTATCAAAATTACTTTTTAGTTTTTTTGATAGTGTTGAAGTTTTAATAAATATTCCTTTAAATCCTTCATCTAAAAGTGAATTTAAAAATGTGTGCATTAACAATGTTTTACCAACACCATATGAACCATAAA
This sequence comes from uncultured Mycoplasmataceae bacterium, assembly GCA_900316595.1. Taxonomy (GTDB): domain Bacteria; phylum Bacillota_I; class Bacilli_A; order Mycoplasmatales; family Mycoplasmoidaceae; genus Malacoplasma_A. The sequence continues at coordinate 924 of ONDN01000053.1, forward strand.
TATAAATCCCTTTAACTTTTGATATGTCTTTATCTTTTTTTAAAGTTTTAAATGCCGGAGTTAAAAAAGAATTAATAATTTGCAATTTAGAGTTAGTGTAATTTTTCTGCTTTTTAATTATCTTAAACTTTTCTGAATATGAAAGTTTAGTATCTAAAGTGTCTTGTGCAGGTAAATTAGATCACATTTCATCCACAAGTGAATTACATAATTTAACCATTGATAAATTCTTTTTATCCGTTTCAGCAAAATCATCAAACACATAATTATTTAATTTTTTTTGTTTAGAACATGGGACCATTATAACAACAAGATTTTTGTTCTTATCTCTAATTAATCTTGTGTGACTAAAATTTTCATTAATGCAAACATCATCTGGTAATTCATCACACTTGTTTTGTTCTTCTACTATTCGCATTATTATTGGAAAAAACATCTGTTTTTCACTATCAGATAATTTTAATTCTTTAATATATTCTTTATTAAAAAGATCTTTATATTTGATAAGAAAATCTTTGGTAGACATACTTAGTAATCATTAAATACAGAAAATCAATCTGGATTATCATCACCAGTCAATTCAAGTGTATTATTATTTTTAGTAAGCTTTTTACTTGATAAATAGTTATATAAAGAGTTAAGAGTTAGCAAATTAGCACCATTTACAGTTTTAGCCATTTTGTATAGGTATCTTGAATTCAAATTACCATTTGTCTTATTTAAACTAAAATCAATCATTAAGTTTATCAAAGTATCATTTAAGTGATAAACATTACGTAAAGTGTTAATAATTTTTAATTCTTCGTCAGTTAAACTAGTTTTTTTAATTGAAAAATAATAATGTTCAGAATTTAAACTTTTATATGAGGTGAAAATTCTAAGTAATTCTTCGTCGCTTAAATTTTCATAAAACATTTTGGCATTTCTATTAACTTTAGTTTGTTTAAAAATATTAATATTGTTTGATTCATCAATATATTTTTTAAAGTTTATTTGTAATAAGTTATAGTCAACTTCAAATTGCTTGTTTTCGTTCTGAATAATTGAATTATAAACACAATGTTCAATTTCTGATAAAGTTAAATTATATGAGTTGAAAAAGAAATTAATTAAATCCTTGACTTGGTCATTTAATAAGACAACTTGATGGGTTTTAATTGAAATACTCTTATATAGATCATTAAAATTAAATTCATAAATTCGTTCTAATTCTGAATCTTTAAAAATAAGATCAAAATTTGCTGATACATTTAAGAAAGATTTAGGTAAATGGTTATTAAGATGCAAATATTCAAGTCTCTCGTAATTTGTTCTACCGATTTTCTTGTATAGTAAATGTCTAAATTTTTGATTATCAATAAATTTTACAAAACTCAATGGCTCTATAAGTTCAAAACAATATGTTGTTTTATTGCCATCTACATATGTTCTTAACAATTGGAGTGCTTCAAGTTTTGATCTTAGTTGAAGGAATGAATCATATGTTAGGTTCAATTGTTTATGTAATGATTCAATATTACTATATTTAGTACCAATTTGAAGATGCTTATCAGCTTCATTATTAAGCACAATATATAAAGCAATAGCTTGATCACCTATTATTGGTGAATATAAATCATGCAGAGATTTATAGTTGATAGTGAAGTCATATTTTTTTACTATTGAGAAAATAATATTTTGAAACATTATTCACTACCCTTTCTTTATCCAAAAACATTATTAATTAATAAGGCTGATTAGCAAGTCCTTAATAATAAGTTAATTAGATTAGATATTTTTCAAATGAAAAATCTAAAAAAATTTGAAAAAAAATATTTCTTAATTTCAAAAATTTATATTGCCTACAACTAAAAAATATTTTTATGAAAACTAAATTAACTATCAAATGGTGTTTTTAAAAGTTTCCTACATAATTTGTAGGAAACTAATCAACAATTTTTTTACTGTAATTTTTTATAAAATTTATTGATTTTTTTACATTTGTTTTTAACTGATTTATCGATAAAGTGTTATCAAGAACTAATATATTGTCTTTTTTGACCAATCGAACATCTCAATTAACTAATGATTTGTTGCCTTTCCATGCAAGTTTACTTAATTTTTGATTAGTTGTTTGTTTTTTACCTTTAACTAAAATAACTAGGTCAAAACAATTATTAAAATATCTTTGATTTGTAATATAAATACCTAATTCAATAAAAATTATTCCTTTTTGCTTTTTGAAATAAAGAATTTTATCTTTTATTAAAGGTAATGTAATTGTATTAAGTTTATTAAGCATCTCTTTGCTTTTAAAAACTAATTGACCAAGTTTTTTTCGATCAACTCCTTTATCATTTACATATTCTAGCCCAAAGTTCTTTTTAATCAATTCAAAGCCAATTTTACTAGGCTTATAGATAGAATGAATATAATTGTCCATTTCAAGCGTTTTATAACCTAATTTCTTATATTGATTAAGAACTATTGATTTGCCAGATCCAATTTTACCAGTAATACAAACTAACACGTTCTCTCCTTTTGACATCTAGGGCAAAAATATGTTCCTCTGCCATTTATTTTGATTTTACTAATTGGAGTTTTACACGTTTTACACTGTAGCCCTTCTCTTAGATGAACATTTAAAAATTTTTGATATTCGCCCGAATGATTTTTATCAAATTTATACGAAAAAATTGTTGTACCTTTATGTTTAATAGCATTAAGTAGTATCTCTTTTGAATATTTACAAATTAATTCACAATCTTTATTTGATAATAATTTAGCTTTTGTCAATGGATTTATTTTACACTTAAATAAAATTTCATCAGCATAAATATTGCCTATACCTGACACAATACTTTGATCTAATAAGACACTTTTAATTGGTCGATTTATGTTTTTAATCTTATTAAGCAAAAACATACAAGTAAATTTGCTATCTAGAGGATCAATACTCAATTTTGATAACTCTTTTGAATTTAAATAATCATTTTCATGATATATAGAAAATGTGCCAAACATCCTTGAATCACAATATGCTAAACTATTGCCATTTACAAAATTAAATAAAACCATTAAATGTGGTAAATTATTCAATTCAGCTTTTATGCCATAAAAAAATTTGCCTTCCATTCTTAGGTGTGATACAAACACTTTCTTATTTGTTAATTTGTAAATGATATACTTGCCAAGCCTCTCAATGTTTAAAACTTTTTCATTAACAAAAAATTTTTTAAAGTAGTCAATAGAAGCATTTTGAATAATTTTAGGAACTAAAACTTCAACATTTTTTATCTTGTTATTAATTAATGTGGTTTTTTTTAATACATTAATAATTGTTGTAACTTCAGGCAACTCTGGCATAATTAAAATAACTTCTCAATTTTTTGAATATATTTTTTTAAATGGTTTAAATTATTATGATCAGCTATTTTATAAAGTTCATCATATAAAATCTGTGTATGTTCGAATTCGTTAATATTTTTATCATCAAATAAATTAGTTAAAATTGTTGCTAACTCCTTACATTCAATGGCTTGTTGTTTGTTGTTTAATAAACTATTTTTTGTTTTTTCTGGTAACTCGTTAACGTGTTCGTATAAATTTTCGATATCATGGTATTTTAATAAAATATCAACCGTTGTCTTAGGACCTATACCATAAATACCTTTAATATGATCTGAACTATCACCTGCTATACCTTTATAGTCAATTATTTGCTCAGGTGTTAACCCCATAAATTTTTCCTTAAAATTACTAATGTTATATTCGTTAATAACACTAACACCTGATTTGAATAACATAACTTTTGTTAAATTATTTACTAATTGAAGCATATCCTTATCTGATGAATAAATTTCAACTTCGATATTATTTTTATTCATCAACTTCACAAAGCTACCAATAATATCATCAGCTTCGTAGTCTAATAAATCCATACCTACAATACCCATTAACCTAGGAGAATTTTTGATATCTTCTAACTGAGAAACTAAATCTACAGGCATTGGTTTTCTACCTTCTTTATATTTTTCATATTTTTTAGTTCTAAAGGTGGTTTTACCATGATCAAAGGCAATTATTGCATAATCATAATGATTACTACTTATTAATTTCAAAATAGAGTAAACAAATAAATTAAAAGCATTAAGTGGTTTTAAATTATTCTTTTGATAATATTCCAATTGATTGTATGTTGCATAAAAACAACGGTACATTAAACTATTTCCATCAATTGCGATTGCCTTCTTATTTTGCATACTTAAATACAATTATATTGTATTTATCTTATGGGCATTGAGAATAATTAAATTACCTTCTTTTTTCAAATCTTTTTTCAAACTTAGAGCAATAGGTTCTTTATTTTTTATTTGGTTCGCTATTTTAGAATATACAGTGCTAAAAATGACACCATTAGATAATTTAGTCTCATCCTCGATTTTTATAAAAGCCATTTTTTTACCTTTAGCATCAATAATTTCTCTAATGTTAACAATCATGCATACTGTTCTAAAAAATAAATTTTTATCATCATTATCAATTTGCTTTAATGTATGTATTTTCATATCATTGAATTTGCTTTTAATTTTTACAATTGGATGGTCAGTAAATGAAATTCCTAGCAACTGATATTGTTTTTCATTTATTTCTAATATTTCTTCATTTGTTGGTTTTTTGTCATAAAATTTAATGCTTATAACTGGTTTACCATCTAAACCAAATTTGTCACAGTTTTCATATATCACTTTAATATTTTTAACCAATCAAAAAAAATCATGATCTTTATTTAACGAATTAAAGCAACCACTTTCAGTTAATAATTTAATAACACCAAATGTTACACCATTATTTTTTAAATCTCTAATACACAACATTAAATTATTAAATTTCCCGTCTTTTTGAGACTCTCTTGTTTTAATTATCTTTTCACATGCACTTATACCAATTCCTTTTGTCATATTAAAACCAAGAACAATTTCTTTTTTATTAAAAATACTAAATGAATATTCTGATAAATTAATATCTGGTGGTAATACTTTAATACCAACATTTTTAGCTTCATTAATATATTGAGATACTTTTTCGATACTTGCATCATTACTTGCTAATAATGTTGAGTAAAATTCAAGTGGATAATAATAAGCAATATATGCAAGTCAATATGTTATATATGAATATGCTAAAGAATGTGAATGGTTGAAACCGTAATTTGCAAACTCAAAAATGTATTCAAATATTTCGTTAACTTTTTCTTTAGTGTAACCATTTTTAATTCCTCCATCAATAAATGATTTTTTTAAATTTGCTAATTTATCAACTTGTTTTTTTGAAATTGCTCTTCTAAATAAATCGGCATCCGCAAGGCTAAAACCAGCAACCTTTTGAACTATTTGAATAACTTGTTCTTGATAAATAATTATGTTACTTGTTGATTCAAGAATCTTTTTAACATCATCATTTATATATTTAATTTCTTTAGGATGATTTCTATTTCTTAGAAAAACATCAATATTTTTCTGTGGCCCTGGACGATATAAAGCAGAACAAATAGAAATGTCTTCGATATTTTTTGGTTTAATTCTCATAACCAAATTTGTCATTCCTATTGATTCTAGTTGAAACAACCCTGTTGTATGCCCTTGAGCAATATAATTAAATACTTTAGGATCATTTAAAGGAATCTTATATAAATCAATTTTTTTATTATGGTTTTTTTCAATATTCATGATTGCTTGATTTAATGTTGTCAAATTTATTAATCCCAAAATATCCATTTTGATTAAACCTAATGATTCCAAATATTCCATAGAATATTGTGTACATAACAACCCATCAGTACTTTCCTGAACAGGAATAATATCAGTTAAGTTAACTGAAGATAAAACTACCCCTGCTGCATGTAAACCTATTTGCCTTGGAAAATTTTGCAACTTCATTGCTAATTTGAATAGTTGTGGGTATTCTTCTTGGTATTTTTTTAATTCCCTGGCAGCTTTTGAATTTTCATTTAAAATATCAAAATTTTCATTTAGCAACTTGCAAATAGAATCAATGATTATTCTATTCATTGACAAAATTCTCCCAACATCTCGAATAACCATTTTGGCTTTCATTCTTTGAAAAATAACAATATGAGCAACCTTATTTTTTGAATATTTGTTAAATAAATATTGAACTACTTCATTCCTTCTATCATCCATGAAATCAACATCAATATCTGGCATATTTAAACGAGCAGGATTTAAAAATCTTTCAAAAACAAGATTATTTTTAATTGGATCAATAACGGTAATTCCTAATAAATAAGCAACTAAACTTCCTGCAGAACTTCCCCTACCAGGACCTACAATAATACCTTCGTTTTTAGCATAATTAACATAATCTTGAACAACTAAAAAATAATCATCAAAACCCATCTTGTTAATTGTATTAAGTTCATATTTTAACCTGTATAAATATTCAGCAGGAATATTACTCTCATTACCAAACAACTTTATTAATGAATTTACACACATTGTCTGTAATAAAACACTACTTTGTTTTCCTTCTTGAAATTTTATTATGTAATGTCTTTTATTTAATTCAAGTTTCCATTCTGAATTCCTAATAAGGCTGTCCAAATTGTCCAAAGACTCCTTAGAAAATATTTTGCTTGCTTCTTCATTACTTAATAAATATGATTTATCAAAAGTTTTAATATCATCATAATCCTCAAGCTTTTGCTCATTAGATATTGCATTTAACGCTTTAACAAAAATAACATCTTCTTTATTTTCAAAATAACAACTTCTTGCAGCAATAGGGTTGGTTTTACTTTGATCTAAACTAAAAGCACTATCTTTTTGTTTTAATCATTCAATTTTGTCAATATCTTGTGTAATTATGAATAATGAATCAACATAATCTTCTAAATCATATTTCTCATTTGTCATTATTTTAGAAGAAATTTTTATAAGATTTTTGTAACCTAAATTGTTCTTAGCTATCAAATAAAAATCCTCATTATTGTATTTTATGTGTAGTCCAATAATTGGAATTAAATTATTTGCAAGAGCTTTATTATAAAATTCCATAGCTCCATACATATTATTTAAATCAACTAAACAGACATATTTCTGCTTGTTTTTTATTGCATAGTTAATAATGTCATCAATAGACATTGATGACATTAATAATGAAAAGTATGAATGAGTAAGTAAATTAAGAAACATCAATTACTTCTTTAGTGCAATATAATGTTTAATTTTTTTAACAACTTCTGGAGAATAATCCTCATATTCTAACATATAAATTAATTCTTCTCGAGATAAATTACGAAGAGTTTCGTCATCTATATCCCCTTTAATTGCTTCATTAATTTTATTAGGATCAACAACCTTTGTATCTTCTATTTTTAATCTCTCGAATTCTTCTTTGTCTATTTTTTCCATTGTTTTCTTAATATTCTTATTATATTACATGAAAATAATTATATTACACATAAATTGTTAACATTTATTAATAAAATCTTTTAAAAGTTTTGGATTTTTTTGCTTAATCAGAAATGTTCCAGACACATAAACATCAACAAATTTTGAAGTTAATTTAATTACATCATAATTAACTCCACCATCTAATTTAATGATGAGGTTTGGATTATTTTCTTCTTTAATTTGATTAATTAATTTCAAGTTTTTTATGGTTACATTTTTCAAAAATTCTTGTCCACCAAATCCCGGATTAACACCCATAATTGTTACGAAATCACATTTTTTTATTATTTTTTTGTATTTTGTTAAATCTGTATCTGGTCGAAAAGCTAGCCCACATTTACGCCCATTTTTTTTAATCTTTTTAAGTAATAAAGTGGCACTTAATTTGTTAATTGGTTCTGCTTGAAAAGCTAAACTGTCAAATGGGTAATCTGCGAACTTGCTAAATCATTTTTTAGGTTTGTTAACCATAAAATGAACACTAACAGTAAAGCCTTTCAAATAAAGTTCTTTTAATCATTCCGTACCATAAGCAACATTAGGAACGTTTATACCATCTGCTACGTCATAGTGAATGTTTTTTATACCTGATTTATAAACAAAATCTAGTTGCTTCTTAAAGCGATTTAAATTATTTGAATCAAAAGCTAATAATGAAGCTTCAAGGCTTTTTTTTCTCAACATATCTAAGAATTTATAAAAGAACTATTTTTCCTTATCTGTTTTACCTGAAAAATAATTAATTACCCCATTCATATCTTTATAAGGACACATAATTGCAATTGTATCTCCAATAGATAAATAAGAATCAGGATCAATAGGAAATTTCAAATGGTTATTATGAACCAAATATAAAATATTTGTCCTATGTGATGATCTAAGACCTAAATCTCTAATTTTTTGTTTTGTACATTTAGGATTTTGCACAACTACTTTTGTTCAACTTAAACCGTTGGTTAAACTATATACATTTTCACCAAAACTATATAAAGCACGTAATGCAACAAGTTCAGCAACTTCCTGAATAGGAAGTGATACATATTTAACACCTAATATCTTTAATACACGAGCATGGAGTTTATTAATAGCTTGGGCAATGATAATACCTTGAGCTCCTAATTCAACCAAGTTAGCACATGTTGTAATTGAATCTTCAACATCACCAAGACATAAAATAATACACTTAGCTTTAGATATATGTAAATCTTTTAAAACATCCATATCAGTTGTATCAGCACAAACTGCATAGGAACACTTTTTACCTACTCTTTCTATTGTTTCTTTGTCTTTATCAATAGCAACAACATTTACCCCTGCATTATTTAAACACTCTATAACGGTAGATCCAAATCTTCCACAGCCTAAAATAACGAATTCTTTATTTAACATAGTTATATATAACAACATATATTATAATAAATATTCAATATCATGCCTAAGGCTAACAAAAAGAGAAAAAATGTTGGTAAAATAATCAAAAATATAATTGTTGGAAAAACAATTTTTCAATTTTTTTTCCGTGTATATTTGTTTACTATTTTAATTGGTGCATTAATTTTATACTCGGGTTGTACTCATAGCGAATGAACAATTCGTAACACAATTACAGCAGGAACTCATCCTTATACTTTTTGAAATGCTTTATTTATTGCTTGTAGTGCTTTTTCTAACACGGGGCTTACTTGTTTTAATATTGACAGTTTTTATAATTTTTGAGGTGAATTCATAATATTTCTATTAATCTGATTAGGTGGAATGGGTATCATTTCCCTATTTTATGTTATTTGGAATGCATTCAAAGATCCAAAAGATGTCAAATTCAATCAAATAATTCTATTGCAATCAGAACGTGGTACGACAAAATTAGGTAACACATTTAAAGCAATACGATTTAGCGTGTTATTTGTTATGTGTGTGCAAGTTTTCTTTGGTTTTATTTATGCATTTTGATTATGTTGAATGCCAATTCACACCCAAGGTTCCGTAGACCATGGTTATAGTGCACAAATCACATATGATATACCAGGCGAATTTGTTGAATCATATCATAATTTCACTAGAGCATTTTGGCAAGGAATGTTTACATCATTTTCAGCAACTAACAATGCTGGATTTGATTTATTTGAACAAAACTTTTCATTAGCAGCACTTAGGAATGATTGAAATGTTGTTTTCTTATTTTTTGTAACACTTGAAATTATTGTTGGTGGTGTTGGTTATCCATTAATATATGACATTTACACAAAAATTAAATTAAAAAGATTGAATCTCAAACACAAACTTACTTTGTTTAGTAAAGTTTGTTTGGTATCATATTTTGCTATCTTAGGTATTGGTTTAATTTGTTCATATGGTTTTGAGTTTGGTGCTGTAAATACAAGTGACTTACCATCTAAAATAAGTTTCGTATCAATTTGTAATGATGAGACTCATAAATATTGGGGAAATTGTGAAACATTTAATAAATGTTTTGCAGTTTTCTTTAATACTGTATCTACGAGAAGTGCTGGTCTTAGCACTATTGACCAAAGATTATTTACATTGGGAAGCAAATCAATTTACATAGTTATGATGTTTATTGGTGGTTCACCATCATCAGCTGCGGGTGGTATACGAACAACAACATTTGTAATTTTACTAGCTACTATTTTCGCTACAGCAAGGGGAAAAACGAACACATCTCTATTTAAACGAACTATTCCTAAAGATACAGTAATTAGATCCTACCTAGTTTTTGGTTTTGGATTAGCAACAATTCTACTAACAGCATTAATTGTTTTATATTCCCCAACTGTTGAAACCCCAGGTATAAGGGTTTGTGAAATACCACAGTTTACATACACTGCTTGTTTGTATGAAGTTGCCTCAGCATTTGGTACTGTAGGATACACAATGGGAATTACTGCCATTGCATCCCCAGTAATATTGATTTTCTTCATTTTCTGCATGTTTGTCGGTCAATTAGGTGTAAGCAACACAATTTTATTATGAGTACGAAAAACATCATTGAATCGTGAAATTAATTACATTGAAGAAGATATAAGGATAGGATAATTATGGAAAATAAAAAAATAGGTAAAATTATCATTATCTCTGGTCCCAGCGGTGTTGGTAAAAAAACAGTATGAACACCTATTATAAAAGAGCCTAAATTTAACCTAGTTTTTAGTGTATCAATGACTACAAGACCAAAGCGAATAGGTGAAATTGATGGTACTGATTACTTTTTTGTAACAAAGCAAAAATTCGAAGAGGCTATAGTTGCCCATGAGCTATTAGAATATGCAACATTTGCTGGCAACTATTATGGAACACCTAAAAAATATGTTGATAGTATAAGAGAAAAAGGTCAGAACGTAATTTTAGAAATTGAGCCAAAAGGCGGCTTACAGATAATGAATATTTGCAAACAAAATAAAGATGAAAATATTTTAACTATTTTTATTGCTCCTCCTAGTTTAGGTGAATTAGAAAAACGATTAATCAATAGATCTAGCGAATCTAAAGATGTTATAAAAAAACGTTTAGAACAAGCTAAATGAGAAATTCAACAGCAAAAATATTATCAATACGTTATTGTTAATAATCCTGGACAACAAGAAGAAGCAACCAAACAATTATTTGATATCTTATCAAAGAACTTGAAATAAATGAATAAAGAATCATTTTTTAACTTCACACTTGAGTCTTTAGAAAAATTTTGCATTGAAAATGGTGCAAAAAAATTTAATGCTAAACAAATTTATGATTGAGTATACAAAAAACATGTAACTTCTTTTGATGAAATGTCAAACATTTCAAATCGAACTATTCAAATGTTAAAAAATAAACTTTCATTGGATTTGTTAAAAATTAAAAAAATTCAAATTGATAAGCAGGATAAAACTACAAAATTTTTATTTGAATTGGAAGATGGTAATTATATTGAGTCAGTATTAATGTTTTTTAATTGAGGAAATAGTATTTGTATTTCTTCAGAAGTTGGATGCCCAATGGGTTGTAAGTTTTGCGCAAGTGGTCAATTAAAACTAATAAGAAAATTAAAACCTTTTGAATTCGTCCTTCAATATTATGTTATTAATGAGTATTTACTAAAGCAAGAAAAAAATAAAGTAAGTAATATTGTTATTATGGGTGTCGGTGAACCATTTGATAATTATGATAACTTAATGGTTGCATTAAAAATTATTAACAATCCTTATGGAATTGAAATAGGTTCTAGACATATAACAGTATCAACCTGTGGCATTGTTCCAAAAATTCTTCAGTTTGCTAAAGATCAACCACAAATTAATCTTGCTATTTCACTCCACGCTCCCACTGATGAAATAAGAAATAAGATTATGCCTATTAACAAATCATATCCATTGAAAGTTCTATTGTCAGCAATTGATAAATACATTTCAATAACCAACCGTAGAGTCGGTTTTGAATACATAATGATTGACGGGTTGAATGATACAAGCGAGTGTTTAGAAGAATTAATCAAAATTGCTAGAAAGCGTTTATGTTTTATAAACTTAATTGCTTATAATCGTGTATCAAAAACACCATTTAATAAAAGCAAGAAAACCAATCAATTTAAACATATATTAAACAAAAATAATATAATGACTACATTAAGATTAGAGCGCGGAAGTAACATTGATGCTGCTTGCGGTCAATTACGGGCTAAATATGAAAAATAAATTTACATACCTTTATTCAATATCAACTAATAAGGGAATAAAGGAAGCAAACGAAGATTGTGCATTTATTGGTTTTAATAAATCAAATCAATGTCTTGCTATTGTTTGTGATGGTATTGGTAGTGAAAAACAAAGTGATTTAGCCTCAAATCTTGTAATAGAAACATTCCGAAATAAATTCCTAAAAAAACCACATATTTATTTTATTAAAGAGTGATTTAAAAAAGTTTTATTCAAAGCCTCTGTCCAGTTAAATAACATATATAAAACTAAGAAAAAAGAAATAGGCACAACCTTGGTTCTTTGTTTGATTTCTAATAACAATATATACACTTTTAACATTGGTGATTCTCGTCTATATCATTTTTCAATGAATGAATACAAATGAAAAATAATGACAAAGGATCACAATCTATTTAATTTCCTTGTTGATCATCATGCACCTAAATTAAGCTTTAATGCACATCAGAAAAATTTATTATCATTAACAAATTACATTGCATCTTCAGATTTGAAACAACAACACAACAAATTTAATTTTGTTAAGTTTAATGTTGAATATAATGATGTTATTTTTTTGTGCAGTGATGGTTTGTACAACTTCATTGATTTGCCTTATATAAGTGAAGTTATTCGTAAATGTGGTATGAAAAGATTTAATGAAATTGTCCCTACAATTATTCAAAAATCATTAGATAACCATTCAAATGACAATCTATCAGGTATAGTTATCCAATTTAATAAAGAGAAAAAATTAATAGATTAAATAATAATGAAACTTGTTGATGAATGTGTTGTGGAATTTAAGGCCGGCAATGGTGGTAATGGTGTTGTAGCTTGAAGAAGAGAACCACATAATCCCTATGGTGGCCCATATGGAGGAGATGGAGGAGATGGAGGCAATATCATTGTTGTGGGTGATCACAATATTAATGACTTACTGCATCTTAAAAATCTTAAACGTATTAAGGCATGTAACGGTGAAAATGGTGCAACCAAATTAGCAAGTGGAAAAAAAGGCGAAAGCAACATAATTCATGTTCCTTTAGGTACTGTTATATTTGATCAATCTACTGGTAATAAAATAATTGAAATTTTAAAACATGGTGAAACCAAAATAATTTGTAATGGTGGAAAAGGCGGACATGGTAATGCATGATTTGCAAATCCACAAAATAAAATCCCTAATCTTTATGAGAATGGTGATATAGGTGAATCATTAAAAGTTAAATTAGTTGTAAAATATATGTCAGATGTTGGTTTGATAGGTCTTCCTAATGCTGGAAAATCTACATTAATTAGTGCTATAACATCATCTAGACCTAAAATTGCAAATTATGAATTCACAACTTTGAATCCTGTTTTAGGGGTTTGTGAGTATAAAAATACAAAAATGATAATCGCTGATATTCCTGGTTTAATATCTGGTGCATCAGAAGGAAAAGGATTAGGACATGAATTTCTAAAACATATTGAAAGATGCACAATATTAGTGCATGTAATTTCATTGGATACAAATGATACTGTTGATATTCAAAAGGCATATCAGACCATTGTAAATGAATTAAAGAAATATAATATTGATCTATTAAAAAAACCAATTTTATTTGTTGCTAATAAGAGTGATTGCTCTTCTGCAGAGTTGCAATTGAAAAAACTTAAAAAAGTTATTAAAAATGAAGATATTCTTGTAATAAGTGCTAAAAATAAAACCAATATTAATGAAGTAATTGAAAAAATTTACACAACATTTATTAAAACAAAGCAAAATGATAGTAAACAGCAAAATCAAAAGAAAGTAAAAATTATTGAGTTAAAAAAACAAACTGATATAAAAGATCAACTAGAAATTAAGCAAATCGATGAACATACATGAGAAGTCAAATCTAAATATTTAGAATATTGAGCAAATAGAATACCATTAAAAACAAATGATAATATAATAAGATTTAACAATAAAATTAAAAGTCTTGATGTTGAAAATAAAATTAAAAAGCTTGGTGGAATTAAAGGTGACACATTAATAATTTATGATAATGAGATGGTGATTGATTAAATATGAAAATCAAAAATATTAAAAACTATATTGATTATTTATTACAATGGATAAAGCAACAAGTAGTGAGTGCTAGAAAAGTTGGTGTTGTTATTGGTATATCTGGTGGTATTGACTCTGCCTGCTGCTTGGCATTATGTAAACAAATTAAAAAAATTAAAATTTATCCATACCATTTTTATTTTCAACAAAACAAAGATGAATTAAAATACATTTATGATTTGGAAAAAACTTTTAAAATAAAAATTGAAAAAATCAATTTATCAAAAAGCTTTCAAGCAATTCAACGTGAATTATTTATAACAGATCAACTTTCTTTAAGAAATTTAAAAATAAGATTACATTCAATTTGTTTATATGCTATCGCCCAAAATGAAAACTCCTTAGTTCTAGGCACATCAAATGCTGATGAAATATATATTGGATACTTCACTAAATTTGGTGACATTATTAGTGATTTATCTCCATTGGCATCAATAAATAAAAAACAAATATATGAAATAAGCAAAATATTAAATGTTCCGTTATCAATAATTAAAAGAGCACCAACGGCCGGTTTTTATAAAGGCCAAACTGATGAAAAAGAATTAAAACTAAAATACGATGAAATTGATAATTATTTAGCTGGAATAAAAATTAATCAAAAATCTAAAAGCAAAATTCAACATTTACATAATCAAACATCTCATAAAAGAATATTCATTAATAAACCTTTATCATATGAAAATTGATGCTTAAAGAAATAATTTAATTGAATATCAAAGTTCAAAATTATGAGCAAAAACCAAATAAATAACCATAATAAACATTTTTTGTTACTTAAAAATAGTTTAAGCAAATAGCTAATCTAATAATATATAATGTATATATAATAATTATTACAAGAGGAGAAAAAAATGGAAAAAGCTAAAACATTAAAAGAAGTAATGAGTGATCTTACAAAAAAAGTTGATATTAATAAGAAACAATTAAGTGATCTTTTTGCTTACTTACAATCATACATTAAACAAGAATTAACAAAAAATAAACAATTTAACCTATTCGGTTTAGGAAAATTAGTTCTTGTTAAAACAGCTGCAAGAAAAGGTATCAACCCAGCTACAGGTAAAAAAATAACAATTCCTGCATCAAATAGAGTTAAATTCCGTGCTGGAAAAGATTTAAAAAAATCTATTAACAAATAATATTTAATTATCAATATTTGTAAAAAAGAATGCAACATGTGCATTCTTTTTTATTTTTTATTAACTATAGAAGCTATACATGAACAACCTATCAGTTTTTTGTCCTCTTCAAATCTTGTAAATTTAACATTCACTTTTTTGCATTTAGTTAAATTAACTAGATTTTGAGTAATTTTATTGCGGTATTGTGATAACTTTATTTTGTCGCAAATAATTGTTAGATCAATGTTATTTATTTGAAAGTGCTTTGGTATTTGTGTTGTAGCAAATAATAATATCTTTTTTGAATCTATATTTTTGTATCTATTATTTGTATCTGGAAAATAAATACCGATGTCTCCTTTACAACACGCTCCTAAAATTGCATTAGCAATAGCATGCATAACTAAATCACCATCAGAATGAGCTATTATTTTATACACAGATCTAATTTTAGTACCGCCTAAAATAATAAATGAATTTTTGCATTCAACTAGTCTATGAAAATCTACACTTTCACCAAATAATATTTTTCTTGTAGTATTCATAATAAATATATTATCTATTATATAAGATAATGTTATGACACTAATTGATGGAAGAAAAATTGCTGAAACATTAAAAAACGAAATAAAAATACAAGTCAAAGAATTAAATGAAAAAGGGATTGTGCCAACTTTGGCTATTGTTCAGGTTGGTGATAATCCAAGTAGTAATGTTTACATCAAAAATAAATTAAAACTTCTCGAGGATTTAAAAGGATGTAAAGGTATTTTGAATAAATATCCTGATAGTATTTCTGAAAATGAATTAATTGAAAAAATCAATCTGTTAAATTCAGATAAAGAAATTAATGGCATTTTAGTTCAACTTCCTTTACCTAAACATATAAATGAGGAACATATATTAAATGAAATTTCATCAATTAAAGATGTTGACTGTTTTACATTAGAAAATGTTGGCAAACTATGAACTGCAAAAAAACATAATATAAATTTAAAAAATTGTACTCCTGCTGCTGTTGTTGAATTATTAAAGCGTTCAAATGTTAACCTAGATGGTGCAAATATTGTAATAGTAGGTAGAAGCAATATTGTTGGCAAACCATTAGCTGGTTTATTATTACTTGAAAATGCAACTGTAACTATTTGCCATTCACATACTAAAAACCTAGAACAAATTTGTTCAAGAGCTGATGTTTTAATTGCTGCTATTGGTAGTCCAAAGTTTTTTAATAGAAATTTCATTAAAAATGGAGCAGTAGTTATTGATGTTGGTATTAACAGATCACCAGATAACAAAATTTGTGGTGATGTTGACTTTGAAGATGTTAAAGACAAAGTTAATTTAATAACTCCAGTACCTGGTGGTGTTGGTCCTATGACTGTTATGATGGTTTTAATTAATTTAATTAATTTAACTAAAGAACAAAAAGACATAAAATAATGAATGTAGCTATTATTCTGTTAGCTGGTAAAGGCGAAAGATTTAAAAGCACAGCTACAAAAAATTTATCGACAATAAACAATAAATATTTATTTAATTTTGTTATTGATACTTGTTTAAAAAATAAAAATATTGACAAAATTGTTCTAGTTGTTAATAAAAATGAAAAATCAATAATTGCATCAAAATATAGTAAAAACAAAAATGTTCATGTTGTTGTAGGTAGTCTTTTATCTAGACAAGCATCGCTAAATATTGGTGTAAAATTTATTTCTAAATATTTAAAACCAAGTGATATTCTTATTACATTGGATGGCGATCGAATTTTTGTTTCAAATAAATTAATAAATAAAAGTATTGAAATATCTAAAAAACATGGATATTCTTGTGCAAATATAAAATTAGTCGATTCAATTGTTAGCGTTAATACATGCGACATTAAATATTTAAACAGAGATAAAATTTATTGTATCCAAACACCACAAGCAATTCAATATAAATTTTGAAACAATAAACAAAAAATAGGAAATGATTTATTTACATCTTTAAATCTAAAATTGGATAAAAGTCATCTGTTTGATGGTGATCCATTAAACTTTAAAATTACTTTCAAAAAAGATTTAGAGCTAGCAAAAAAGATAAAACTATCTTAAAATGATTAGATAGGACCCAGCACCATTAACAAATATTGGACGTTTTTTAAAACTATTTAACTTATCATAATGCTTTTTAACAGCTGGATAAAGTTTAAACACATATTTTTGTAAATCATTGTAAAAATCTATAAATGAATATGTGCCATTAATTGCATCAACATATAATGAACTACTTGTATATTTGGAATTAAATTTTTTGTCTTTATTTAAAGCATGGTATACATTTTGTGAACTACACTGCTCCATAATTGGGTAAATTTCATAATCAAATAATATATTTTTAATTCTTTTCACTTTCTCGCCATAACTTGTTACATGTGCTGTATAAAAATTACTCATAAAAAATGGTATGTCACTGCCTACATTTAAAGCTATATCTTTTATTTGCTCTTGAGTTAAAGAAATGTTGTTTTTTCTTAATAAATAATTAAGAACAAAAGCAGCATCTGTTGATTCTCCTCCAAACCCAGAATTTGTTGGTATTTTTTTTAAAACATCAATTTTAAAATTTATATTAGCGCTAGGGAATTTTGCGTGAAATCATTTAACTGCTCTACAAATAGAACAATCCTTAAAAGTTAATATTTGTTTGTACTTATTAAAGTAATTAACAACAAATGAGTTGGCTTTTTTTATCCTAATCTTATCATACATCCTATCACAAATTAGCATAACAGAATCAATTTGATGTTTTATTTCATTTTGCTTTTTTTTATGTATTTTTAAAATAATGTTAATTTTCCCGTAAGCTTTTTTATACATAACTAACTACTTATTTATATGTTGATATATTTGTTCAATTTCATTATAAGATAGTTCCTCTGCTCTGACATTTTTATTTAAAAATAAATCTTTGTACAACTTATCTAGTGTGTTTTTTGAATAGTTTGATTTTAGATTATTAAATAATGTCTTTCGCTTAGAAGAAAAAATAAGTTTAATAAATTTATTTAAATTAATGTCAAATTTAACATTTTGTTTTTTGTCAATTTTAATAAAATTTGATTTAACTTCTGGTGGTGGCACGAATGAGTTACTGTTTATTGATATAAGCTTTTGAATATTTGTATATTTCTGCAAAAGTACACTGAATGAGTTATACTCAGATGAATGTGGTGCAGAAACCATTCGATCTACTAACTCTTTTTGCAACATACAAAACATTACATTAACATGTTTTGTTTTTAAAAATTGAATTATTATTAATGAACTTATTGAATAAGGGAGATTGCTTACAATAATACATTTTTTATATTTACTTGCAATTGAATCCAAATCAAATTTTAAAACATCTTTACAATATAAATTAACTCTTGGTTGATTTTTATAAGATGTTAGTAAATATTCAAACAATTTTTTATCAACTTCAATTAAATGAATATCCACATTTAATTCACATAGTTTTTTTGTGATTGCACCTAATCCGGGACCAATTTCAATAATTGCATCACAATTATAATTTTTAATTATTAAATCAATCTCATTAATAACTTTATTATCAATTAAAAAATTTTGCCCCATTCTTTTTGAGGGGTTAAATTTATACTTCTTAAAAAATTTGGATGGATTAATTAATTCCATTAAGTAATTGAAATGTTTCCAATATTTTCTTTAAACTTTCGTTTTTTCTGTGCAATGATAATTCTATGCATTATATATGATTGCAAGATTGCAAAACATGCATTAAAGAATCAATATACACCTACACCACATGGTGTAAATAAAACTATTAATGACATAGCACCTGCAAATACATATTGGAATAGCATACGCTTTTTAAAGTCTTTTGTTCCTTTTTGTGTTAATGTTGTAGTTGATTTACTACGCTTCTTTGCCCAAATTCGTGGTAACCAACTAGATAAAAATTGGGTAGGAACAACAATTAAAATAAAGAATATATATACTCAACCACCATTTGTAAAACTTGAAAACATTGTAGTTAATGGTGCAGCTGCGAAACTTCAAATATTAAATAGTACTGTACCTTTAAATGGCCTTAAAATTGTTACAACACGATACACAATTAAAAAAATAGGTAATGTTATTAGCATTTGCTCAAATGCAGCAAATGGACGAACATTATTCTTTTTATATAATTCCATAATCTCTTGCTGTTTCATTTGCTTAGATTGAGTGTCCTTGGCATCCTTATACTTAGCGTTGATTTCAGACATCTTAGCACTTATCTCAGACATCCTTTCATTTTGGATCGTTGATCTGATAGTAATTAATGTTGTGAATACTCTGATTATTAAGATTAAAACAAATATTCCTAATAAGGCGTTAAGTCCACCTCATATGTTATGTGTTTTCCATGTTATTTGCAATGTTAACCATGCACCAGGTCAAACAAATAATGCATAGAATGGTCCGTAAGCCATACTTCAATTGTTAAATGAATGGAATTGTTGATTTGGAGCTCCTGATAAATCATATAGAGCATCCCCAGTAGTTCCAAACATAAAACCAAATTCAAGTCCATTTCCAATGCTTGTATTTGTTGATACTTTTGGATCAAATGATGTTTGAAAACAACCTCATAAACCCATTACAAGAAAAAATAATAACACTAGAATTTTAGACCATTTTCAAATTTGTTTAAATACATTCGCTACTTTTGATGATTTATTTTTTGGCTTGACTCAAAATGGGCTAGACACACTATTTTGGCTAGTTTTATTAGAAAGTGAGTTGTAATTGAAAGCCGGTTGATTACTCATTTAATTAATTACCTTTTGTAACAAATTTTGAAATAACAAATTATTACTATTATATGTATTTTTTAAATATTGCTTTTTAACAATAATTAAAAATTTAATGGGCTTTGGATTTACTATTTGCCTTACGAATGTTCTAACTTGACGTTTGATTTTATTTCGCTGAACTGCTGTTTTAAATATTTTTTTATTGACTGAGATTGCAAATTTATATTCATTTGCTGTCTTTAAATAATTAACTATAAAACAATCATTAGATAATGAAAATCCTGTTTGAAAAATAGTAGCGATTTCAGAATTTTTTCTTATTGTTGAAAATGTGATACTATCTTTCATCTGAAGAAGAAATTCTTTTTCGTCCCTTCAATCTTCTAGCCCTAAGAACTTTACGGCCTTTTGAAGTAGAATTACGTTTCCTAAAACCAGAAATTTTTGCTCTTTTTCTTTTGTTTGGTTGAAATGTTCGTTTCATAACTTTATATATTATATAAATATAACAAATTAATATATGTATATACAATGTTTTGTTTTATAGCAAAATATTTTAATAAATTATTTTAGATTGTTAATGAATGTTTTTAATATAATAATTGTCCAAAATATAGGTTATTGATAACATAAATAATAATGAATTACGACGCAAAAATTATTAAAGAAAACTTTCCAGATGTCAAAAACAACATTAAACAGATCATAAATAATGATCAAATTTACAATGATTTTGTTAAAAATATTCTTTTTTATGATGTTGTAGATAATAAAATAGTTTTGTTAGTAAGCAACAATTTTATAAAAACAACGATTGAAAATAACTATAAAGATGTTTTTATGAAATCTTTTTTTGATATTATTGGCAATAAATTAGATATTATTTTTTTAACTTCAGATGAAGTTGACAAATTAGAACAAAAAGAGAAAAAAGAAAACAAAGATAATGATCATTCTTTATTAATAAATTCCAATACTAACTCGTATCTTTCATTTGAAAATTTTTATGTTGCAAATTTTAATAAGAGTGCTTATAATGCAGTAAAAAGTATATTTACATCTAAAAAACCATGAAATCCTATTTTCATATCTGGTGGTGTAGGATTAGGCAAGACACATTTATTACACGCCGTAGGAAATGAATATGCAAAAATTCATTCATCATTAAAAATTAAATATGTTACATCAGATGAATTAGTTAGAGAAATTTATCATGCTTTAAGTTCTAATAATCAAAAAGATATTGAAAATCTTAAAGATGAATATCAATCTTGTGATTTGCTGTTGATTGATGATA
>ONDN01000051.1 GCA_900316595.1 uncultured Mycoplasmataceae bacterium
ACAACTGATTTAGCTTCAAATGAGCTAAACATTATTCTTTCAGGTTGAATCAATGAACAATTAGCAACATTTAAATTATTTCATGGTACTGTTATTTTTTGAAATGGTATTGGTGTTCTTATTAAAGGTGAATCAGGTATAGGTAAATCTGAAGTTGCATTGCAAATACTAAAGAACAACAATGCTATGCTTGTTGGGGATGATGCAATTGAAATCTCTAATATTGATGGTAGAATTGTATGTCATGCTAATGATATATCTAATAAATTCTTAGAAGTTAGGGGTATTGGTATTGTTAACGTAGCTAAAATGTTTGGTATCGCAAAAATTAAAAAAACAACAAGAATTCATATGGTAGTTCAACTTGTTAAAGTTGAAACTTTGCAAAGACAATACTTTGAAAGACTTGGTAGAGATCAAAAATATATCAACATTCTTGGTGTAGAACTTCCAATATATAACATTCCAGTTACATATGGTCGTGATATTGGTAACATGATTGAGGTTGCAATTTATGACCATAAATTGAAATCAGAAGGTTATAACTCTGCAAACGATTACATAAAAAACTACTACAAAGCTTTAAAAAAGGATGAATAATGCTTCTTTCATTGTTTTGACTAACGCCACCTAGCCCATCCAAAATATGAGATGAAGATGCCAGCATCGCTTTCCGCATTGGTGGTTTTGAAGTAAAATGATATGGTATTTTGGTTGCATTGGGATTTATTGCAGCAATAGTTTTAGCAATAACAAAATTAAAATTTTGATACAAAATTAAAGTTGATCCATTTTATTATTTTTGCCTTATGGGTATTCCATTAGCTATATTTGGAGCTAGATTTTGATCTTGTTGTCTTGGTGATGCTGAATGATCTAGTTTTTTTAATTTACGAGATGGTGGTTTGGCAGTTCAAGGCGGAGTAATTTTTGATATTTTGCTTGCTATTTGATGATTTCCTTTTATTCTAAAAAAACCAAAATATCATGTTAGAGATATCTTATTAACTCCAGAACAGCCTGTTGTAAGGCAGATATCAATGTGATTATATGCTGATGCTGTCTTACCATGCATTTTGATTGGGCAAATAATTGGAAGATGAGGAAACTATTTTAATCAAGAACTTTATGGTTCAATTATTACCCCATCGGAAAGTAATATGTGATATCTAAATTTCTTAGCCAAATTTTTACCTTATATGTACATTAGTAATTCCTATGTACATCCTTTATTTTTATATGAAGGTATTATTAACTTTATTGGTCTAATTTTTATTTATATCAACATGGAATATATTCCAAAAATCAAAGCAGGAACAATTGGTTTATCGTATATTGTATGATATAGTATTGCACGGCTAAGTTTAGAAGGTTTAAGGGCTAATGATTATAAGTTTATATCTACATATGTAATGTGTGGATTATGATTAGGAGTGGCATTAATACTTTTAGTATTAAATCAATGCAACATAATTCCCAAAACTAGAAAATACCGTTGTAAATTCTTTATATATGAAAGTTTCATACATGCCACAAAATTGTTTTTTAATAAATTCTCATTAAAAATAAATCGAGCCAAATTAAATAAAAAACAAAAAGAGCAGAACCAAAATATTGATGAAATAAATAAATTGGAAGCAAAAGTAAATTTTTTGTCTCAAAAATGCAAAAATATTGAGGATAGGTATCAGAAAGCAAAATCTTCATCAATAAGAACAAATTATAACTATCTATATTATTTAGGTAAATAATCTAATTCAAGAATTCTATATTCCTCATTTATTTTATGCTTATAACATATTGTTATGAACAAATTTTTATATTTTATGCTCTTAAAAAAATATATGTTATCAATGATTGATGATTCTGCATTATTATTAATAATTTTACATGCACTACAAAAGGGGATGCCCGAACACTTTAGTAATGATTCTGCTTTAGTTCAACATGTTAAAAATTTTTCATTATTCAAATCTTTTAAATAATTACAAAAATATTTTTTAGCTACATCAAAATCTACTGTGTTACTAATGGTTTCAATATCAATACCTATTGGATTATTATTGCAAATAAAAGCAACATAATTATCTTTATGTGAAATCGAAAAATAGTGAGATCCATCATGGATTAAGTAATGGCCATTATCATATTTTAAACATTCAATAGGAATATTATTTGTGTGTAAATAATTAATAATGAGGAACAAAGAAATTAAGTGTAACTTTTTATCTTTATCATTTGAAAAATTTTTATTCTTTTCTTGTTGCTTAATTATTTGATAATTATCAATAAAAGAATCAATTTGATTAATATCAATTGATTGAACATTAATTAAATAAACAATGCCTTCTTTTATTTCCATTATCTAGATAAAAGCTTCTTAGATAACATGGTCATTACAATTGTCATATCAGATAGATTTTCTCGATCAATCTTTCCAAATATATTTCTAGCTTCCTTAAATTTTTCTAAGCTATAT
>ONDN01000049.1 GCA_900316595.1 uncultured Mycoplasmataceae bacterium
CATACTAATTTGCCCTTTGTTTGTTGTGCTAATTTAAATCAAGGCAACATATTAGATGTATGCTCTAAATACGTTAAAACCAATTCATCATCTTTTTTAATAATTTTTTTTAATCCGTTTGAAATTAAATTAAGAGATTCAGTGGCTCCAGAAGTAAAAATAATTTCATTTGAACTACAATTTAGTAGTTTAGCTACATCATTGCGACTTTCATCTATAAGTTTGTGTGTATGTCATGCAAATATTGAATCACTATTATGAGGATTGCAGCAATATTTTTCATAGTATTCACGTTCTTTGTCCAAAACATATCTAGGTTTTAAAGTTGTTGCTGCAGAGTCAAAATAATATCAATTTTTATTAATTGAAAATCAAGGAAAATCTTTGCGTAATTTTTCAACTTCTTTATCTGTCATACTTATCCCTCATTATTGAGCATTTTGTTTATTGTTAACTTAACATCTTGATAAGCATCAATTTTATGTTTTTTACTATTATAATAAGTATTTTTTAATATACTTATTTCATTTTCAATTATTGCATTTACAGCTTGCTTATGATCAAAACCTTTAGACTCTAAATAAAAAATAAAATCTTTATTTAAACGCCCAATATTTACACTATGAGATGCATTAATTTTGTTTGTATCAATCACTAATGAAGGAATAGTATTTATTTTTGCACTATCTGAGAGCAAAAAACCTTTAATCTCTTGTTCAGTTGTTACATTATTATTGTTTTGTTTGACATTAGATACAACATTTATAGAGCCTTCACCATTTTTAGAAGCAAAAATTTTTGCAAATAAAAAACTTTTACAATTAGATTCATTATTTAAAATTATGTTAAAAGCATGATTTGAATCTTTAATCAAATCTATTAAGTAAGCTTTTAGAATGCAATTTTTCTTTACGGTAAATGTTATATTTTTGTCAAAACTATTTTTACTCATAGACAAAAAAACAACTGTCGAATTCTTATCAATTTTTAGATCTATTTTTTGATTTTTGATATTATCCAAAAAATAAAATGATGGTTTAAAATTTAAAACAATTGAATGATTTTTTGTTTGTGTTTTTTTCATAATTTTTATAGCCATTTTTAATTACTTCATTAATAATCTCAATGCCACCATTTTTTTTGATTTCACCATCAGCTAGCAAAACAACTTTATTGGGTTTTATACCCTTAAACATATCTAAATCATGAGTAACCATAACAGTAATATGGTTTTTTCTATTATCATTTATGTATTTTTGAACAGTTCTAATAGCATCAACATCTAAACCTGCATCTAGTTCATCTAACAATAAAACTTTGGAATTTAGTAATGAAGATTGTATGATTTCATTTTTCTTTTTTTGACCACCAGAAAATCCAGCATTAACAGAATGTGAAAGTAAGTTTTTATCAAGTGAAATTTGATCAAATAAATTGTCAATCATTTTGTATTTTTGATAAAAACTTGATTGGGGATTATTAATCTTAATGATGTTTTTCAAAAATTCAATCATTGGAACTCCGTCTAGTTGCGGAGGGTTTTGATCTACATAAAAAAAACCCATTCGAGCTATCTTGTAAGTTTCCATATTTTTAATTGAATGATTATTGAATAAAACATCACCTTGCGAAATAGTAGTTGAATAATGATTTAATAGCGATTTTAACAATGTAGTTTTACCAGCGCCATTAGGTCCAATCAAAGCTACAACATCACCAGTTTTTAAATTTAAAGAAATATTCTTGAGAATGCAAGCTGAATTAACCTTAACACTTACATTTTTAATAATTAAATTATTAATCATAATTTTAATATATTATAATATCCATACTTTTTATGAAAAGAAATCTATCTAAATTTATTATTGGTATGTCATGTTTTGGGGTAGGCTTAATTGCACTCCCTTCACTTACTTCATGTTCTTCTATTGATGATTTGCAAAAAATTGATCGTGGTGACGGATCTTCATTTGCTTCATTTGGAAATGACTTTAAGATTACATTTAATGATCAAATTGTTGATGCATTGACAAATAAAACCTCTTATAGTGCATATAAAACTCAATATGTAAACCATCTTTTGTACAAGTTTTATAAAAAGATAGTTGATTCAGAGAAACTTCAATCTTTTAATGATGACTGATCAAAATGAAATAATGATATTGATGAAGAATATGATAATAAAGTTAAAGAATCAAAATCAAAGCATGGTTCAACTTGAGAATTTTATTTCCAGAATGAAGTGTTAGATCCAGATGGTGGAACTAAAGAGTCATGAAAATACAATCAATTATGTTCTAAAATTCGTGAAGATTTTAAGTCAAAAGTATTTAAAGATAAATATCTTGCATATTCAAATGTTTCAGAGTATAACGTTAACAATGACATTATTTCTACATTTGATAAACAAATTTTCTTTGAAAATCCAGCAGAATGAAGAAAAATAAATTTCTATGCTAAGAACAAAGCAGGAGGCAACTATAATACTGATAAAGATTTAGATGATGTTTATGCTTTGATTCAAAAATTAGCATTTGAAATGTTTACAGGAACATCACACCCTATTTCTGTTTCAATGTGTTTATGAAAATATAAAGCTCCTGAAACATCAAAGGGTTTGCTAGATATATACTCTGATAAGATTACCAAAAATAGCACTAAGAATTCTTCATACATTAGAGATGATGAAGGAGGAGGAGATGATGATGGTGGCGGTGGAGATGATTCTTCAGTAGCACCAGGTTATGAATTTCCTGCATTTCCTGAATATAATGGTACTCCATCACCAAATGGTAAATTTTGGTATGTAATTAGAAATCTACTTTTAGATAATAACAGCCATTATGGTCTAACACCAACAGGATTTAGTAATATTCCAAATGATAAATGATATACAGATGACAGTGCAACTCAAATAGTTGTTAATACAAATGATCTATCATCTTTAGATCCTTTATTTGGTGGTTCTGCTGTAAACTTATGAGCAAACTATAGTAACAGTCAATTTGTACAAGACAAATTATTAAAATATGACATTAGCAATTTGTTAGCCAACCCAGATTCTGGTAAGGAAACAGATATTTTAAGAAACTTCTTTTTCCGTTCAAATGATAAAAGATTATTTTCTAGTGGCAGTCTAACTGCATTAGGAAGAGATTTAGCAAACTGTGATAATAAAATTGATTTAAGTGCAATTTATGAATCCCAAGGTGATGCTGGTGAATTAAGAGATGGTGGTGGAAGTAATAATTTCCATAGTAAAATTTTTAGATCTCAATCACCTTTATTTTTTGATTATTATGGCGACAACACTGAGGAAGGTGGAGTACAATGAGTTGTATCTGCATTGAGATTATATGATGGAAATACACCGCTACCTTATATTTTAATAAGGGACGAAATATCTGAAGGTGGAGTTCATATCATAGGTTTAAATGGTGCTGTTTGTTTTGATAATGACGGAAATGTTCAATCCGGTTATTTAGCAAATGGTGCAAATGCTGATAATGATAATACACAACCATTTTCACAAGGTAGAGAAAATATATTACTAAAAGCTCAATATTTATGAGAAAAAGGAAGTTCTTCTACAACTATTGATTTAGAGAGCAAGGTTCAAAGCTTCTTTTCAAATGATGATAACTTTAATAACATCGTTATTTCAATGGCTAAAAACCAAACAAGACGTGAAAATGATAATCAAGCTATTATTTTTCCAGATGATGGATTATTAAACAATGTAGATCGAGAACCATTTTATGATTTATTTACTTCTGGTAATAATTTTTTCTCTACACAATCTACAATTTCTGCAATTGATTCTCAAAACAAACGTTTATTCGATAAAAAGTATTCTAATGTACAAAAATCATTAATTTCACGTTCAACATCATTGTCTAAAATTGGGCAATCTAATTATTCAAATGGAATGAGTACACCATATCCATTTAGATTTGTTGAAGTTAATGATGTTCAAGGTTATGTTTCATCATTAGTTTCATATGATATCAACAATATTATGGCATGGACATGCTGTGATTTATATGATTATGATAAAGAAAATGATGTATGAAATAGAAAAGAAATCACATTTAATGAAGTAAAAAACCAAAAACAAAGTTACATTGAACTTGTAACTGATTTAACTAGAAACATAAAACCTTATATTCAAACAGCAAAACCAGAAAAATACAGTGAACACATTTATAACAAATGAGATAAAGATGATGCTTTGTCAACATGTGTATATGCTGCTTTAAAAGAATTTGGTTCTAATGAATCATTTAGTAATAATGTAAAAATCAAGGCAATGAGAAATTACGTTAAATCTTGCTTTGGTAATGAAAGTATTGTTTCAGATTTCGATTCATTTAATGGTTATGCAACAATTGGCAGTCAAAATTTAAATAATGCATTTATATCACAATATATAACAAATGCTTTACTAAGTAGCAAACCATTATCAACATACCAAAGCATGAGTTCAGTTAATAACATTTCTCAATATGCTTCATCACTTAACAACTCTTTCAAATACTATTTAAATAGATCTTTTGCAAATACTAACTACAGTTCTGACATGTATGAGTATTTGTTGGTATTAGATGCAATGCAGTATTTAATCAAAGATAATTATGCTAACTTAATTGACTATTTAAAAAACAATGTAATCCGTTATGGTGAAGACGGAAATATTGTTTGAATTTCTAAAGAAAATACTAATTGTGTCCCATCATTTAATGTTGATGGAGAAACAACACTTAGAAATAGAATAGATACTTTCTTTAATTACAAGAACAACTATATTGGTCAGTATTCAAATACATATTTCCATAATGGAGATGCAGATGATACACCAAGTTCATTTGTTGAAAATGCTGCTTATTATAAATTTGCACCTATTCCAGTTGAAAATACTTGAGATGATGCTATGGGGTATGTTGGTTTAATTACTTCTACTGACACAACCTCACCTATTACAACATCAATAAGTGATCAAATATTTAAAAATGCCTACTATACAAAACGTACAGGTACAGGTGAAAATGACCGAAAAGGCGGATGATACAAGTATGGAGATTGAAATACTTTATTACAGAAAATTAATATTTGTTCTGGTATTAAAGACATTACCGATTTAGTTGATAATCTTTCAAATGACTTGTCAGAACCAGATTTCACAAGATATGTTAAAGCCATTGTATCTCGTTCATTCTATGAGGTTGGAGACCCTGAAGTAGAAGATGGAAGTGCAAAACTAGGTGAACCAATTAGTTTGTCAGTATTAAAAGAAAGATTGATTGGTGAAAAATCATCAATGTATTACAAATTACATTGAGGTTTAACTAGATATAAAGAAGATCACGAAACTCTTGTAGATAATATGTTCTTACCATTTGGTAATAAAAATTCAGTTGCTGAAATTTGTGATGGTGGCAATGTTCAAAATATTGATCACACAATTAAAGTGTCTGATGATGACGAACATATAGAAGCTAGGGTATTAGTTCTTCAATTAAATAATAATGATGTAAGTTCATATGAAAATTTATATGCAGCATTAGGTGGCAATGATTATAGTAAAGAATTAATTGACATGCTAGTTGTTCAATATGCTATGACATCATCAATTAAGAATTTAGCACTTCAAGATGTTATTAAAGTGAACTTTAAAGGTGAAAAAATAACAGTATATGACCGTAGATTTAATGATAACTTAGGTCGAACTTGGGTAAAAGACTGAAAATCAACTAATTAATAAATGTAAAATATATTTGCTATTACAACGATTGTGGCGAACCGTGTGAGGGTAGAAATACAACAGCACTAAGCTTTAATGATTGTGTGTAATAGCTTTTTATTTTGCCAAGGAGTATGCTAGACTTTGGATATTCTATAATATATATACAAAATATATATTCAATTAAAAAATAGTTATGATTAGAATTGCTGTTATTGTGGCTAATAAGTCCGAAGATATTGAAACAATTGTTCCTGTAGATATATGACGTAGAGCTGGTTTAATTGTTAAATTAATATCAATTGAAAAGAAGAAGAGTTTAATTTTGTCATATGGATCAAAATTATCTTGTGATGATGTTTTATCTAAAGAGAATTTGTCTAAATATAATGCTATCTATTTGCCCGGTGGTGAAGGTCATTTAAAATTCAATGATGTAGATGCACCAAGACTAATTTCTTTTTTAAATAAATATGGTTCAAGCCCACAAATTGTATTTATGGCTATGTGTGCTTCACCTGAGGTATATGGAGGTTTAGGAATGTTAAAATCAGTTAAATTTACATGTTACCCAGGATATGAGAAGAAATTTGCCAAAACATATGTTAATAAAGGTGTTGTAGTTGATAAAAATTTTATTACCGCTAAATCTGCAGCATATGCTGTACCATTTGCTTTAGCAGCTGTTGCTAAACTTGTAAATAAAGAAGCTGCACAAAAAGTTGCAAAAGAAATTTGCTACACAGATAAGATATAAAGCATGAATTATTCAATTAGATGAAAAGATTGTAAAAAATCTGAAGCTGTAGAGAACTACTTACAAGAAAAAATTTCAAAATTTTATGATTTTAATTTTGTTCAGGACAACATTAAAATTGAAATTGTTTCTTATCAAAAAACAAAAGACTATACTGTAAGGATTAATGTTGTTATTCCAATTAAGGGAGTTATTCGTGCTGAGGATAAAAGTCGTGACGTTTTAACTTCAATAAATAATTGTTGTAATAAAATACTTGATCAATTACGCCGAGCAAAAACACAGTTCCAAAATAGATAAAATATGGGAAATAAAAAACACAAATTTTTTGAATTAATAAATCTTTGTTCTTGTTTTAGTATTATTCCTATATTTAATTTAACATCATGCACGACATCAACACAAATTGATGTTAAATTTATTCATAATGAAGAATATGGTGGTTGTAGTGCTTTAATTACTCCAGAAGAATTTAATAAAAAAGGTTTCTGCTTTGGTGATGGTTTAAAGCTTTCTTTTAGAGAACCTGGTGTTGATATTGTTTTTGAAAATGTTCCATACTACAATGGGTTTTATGTTCAGAATGGTGAACCAATTTTTACTCTCCTCACCGATTATTTATATTTCACCATTAGAAATTGTCCCTATGATTTGTGAGAACATTTAAATTTAGGAGAGGAAACAACTGTTACAATTTCACTTACTAAAAAAAGGGAATATATTGATGTACAAAATTTATTAAATTTATCTTATTCATCTAAAAAACGAGATGATTATGATTCAGATGAAGCATATGTAAATTTTCATTCAATTAGTGGTGGTGAATTAAGAGATAATTATTTATATCGAGGTTCTCATCCTTGCAATATAGGTATAATGGGTGATAGATATTTATATGCAAATAGATTATTAGAATCTAATAGCATTACATATTTTATTAATTTAGCAAATACTGAACAAGAATTGTCCAACTTTTTAGACAATGAAGATTCATCAATAAATTACTATAGACAATTATGGAGCAATAAGACTTATATAACAAAACACTTCTCTGTAATAAATGCTAGTGATGAATCAAATATTGAAGTGGCTATTTTTTTTAAACAATTGATTAAAAGCAATATAGATTCAAATAATAGAATCTATGTTCATTGTAATGAAGGTAAAGACCGAACTGGTTTTGTCTGCCTTATTATTGAAGCATTATGCGATTGTGATTATAAAACAATAAAAAATGATTATCTATTATCATTTATAAACCTTTATGATTTAGATGAACAAAAAGATGTTGAACGTATAAATGCAATAACTAAATATTATTTTAATCAATTAATAGCTTTAATAACATTTGAAGATAGGGCAAAAGATAGTTATGAAGATGTTAATTTTAAAGAGATAGCTTTAAATTATTTAAAAATCGGTGGGATGAGTGAAGAAGATATCACAAAACTAATTAATTTATTTCATAAATAAATAGTAGTACAACATTAGTTTCACAGCTCATAATATACATATATATAATTAATATAGTTTATATTAATGGAGTTAAAATGAGCGATTCAAGTTTGATAAAAAAATTAAGAGACATGACACAAGCCGGTGTTATGGATGTTATGAAGGCATTAAAAGAGTGCAATGATGATATTGATAAAGCTGCTCAATGATTAAGAGAGAAAGGTATAGTAAAGGCTGCTAAAAAGGCATCTGCTACTGTTACAGAAGGTGTTGCTAAAGCAATAGTTAATGGTAACTATGCTGCTATTGTTGAAATTAATTCTCAAACAGATTTTGTTGTTAAAGGTGAAGATTTTCAAAATTTTGTAAAAGAAATAATTCAAATCATTAATGATATTAAACCAAACAATATTGATGAATTGAATAATGCAAAAACATCAAAAGGTATAACTGTTGCTGATTTATGCATTGAGTTAACAGCAAAAATTGGTGAAAAAATTTGTGTTCGACGCATTGAAACAATTAATAAAAATGACGATCAAATGTTTGCCACATACGAACACTTCAATGGAAAAATTGCGGTTATTATTTTAGTAAACAAAAACAATGCAGCTGATATGTGCAAATCAATAGCAATGCATATTGCTGCCATGAATCCACGTTTTATTTCTGCAAATCAAGCAGATCCTCAATGAATTGCTAATGAAACTGAAGTTTTGAGGAAACAAACTATTGCAGAAGGCAAACCAGCTGATCGTGTAGATATGATTATAAAAGGAAGAGTACAAAAAGTTCTTGCTGAAAATTGCTTAGAAAACCAACCATTCATTAAAGATCAGAGTGTTAAAATTTGTGATTTGTTAAAAAAAGATAATATTAATTTGATCCAATTTAAACGTTATGAGGTCGGCGAAGGTGTAGAAAAGAAAGTTCAAAATTTTGCTGAAGAAGTAGCACAACAAATGGGAAAATAAATTATGTTAGAAACTGGTAAACAAAAAATTTTATTAAAGATAAGCGGTGAATCATTAAGTAAAAATAATGAAATAATTTCAAAAATTCAGATTAGTTCCATTATTAATCAAATAAAAATTCTTCGAAAAAA
>ONDN01000062.1 GCA_900316595.1 uncultured Mycoplasmataceae bacterium
GTTAATAATTTTATAAATCCATAAATAAACGAGAAATGATAAATTTGCATATTTTTGATAAGATGTATTATTGAAGTGAAATTATTTGCTAATTTAACTAAACTAGGCGAACATTTTGGGACTTAACTCTAATTTATAGTAATATAGTTACTATAATGACAAAAAATAATAAAGTTTTATTAGCAATATTAGATGGTTTTGGTTATTCATCTAAAAAGGATGGTAATGCTATTTATTTGGCAAAAACACCAAATATTGATAATATATTAAAGAATTTTCCTCATGAGCTTGTTAATGCTTCAGAAAGATATGTAGGTTTACCAGATGGTCAAATGGGTAATAGTGAAGTTGGGCACATGAATATGGGCGCTGGAAGAATCGTTTATACAGGTTTGGGGTTAATTGACAATGCAATTAAAAATAAATCTTTTGCATCAAATAGTGCTTTTTCAAAAGCATTTAATTATGTAAAAAAATATAAATCTAAGTTACATATAATAGGTCTTGTATCTCATGGCAGTGTGCATTCAAGCTATAATCATATAATCCAATTAATCAAATTAGCTACTAAAAATAGCATAAAACCAATAATACATATATTGACTGATGGAAGGGACGTTAATCCACATTCTTTCATTAATGACTTAAAAGAATTTAGAAAATTTTGTAAACAAAATGGTGCTAAAATTGCAACTGTTTCTGGAAGATTTTATGCAATGGATAGGGATAAACGATGAGACCGTGTTGAATTGGCATATGAAACCATTCTTGGAAAATCAAAAAATAAATTTACAGATTTAGCAAAATACATAAAAAATTCATATAGCAACAATATTAGTGATGAATTCATTGTTCCAGCGATTAATGATAACTATAAAGTTAAAGACATTGCTTTAACCAATAATGATGCAGTAATCTTCGCTAACTTCCGTGCTGATCGTGCAAGAGAATTAACTCATTGTATTTGTCATTCATCATATTATGATTTTTTACCAAAATTATCAGTAAAAAATATTTTTATGGTAACAATGACAAAATATGAAGGAATGAATGAATCAGCAGTTGCTTTTAGTCAAGTTAAATTAAAAAATACCCTTGGTGAAGTAATTGCTAATAATAAATTATCACAATTGAGAATAGCCGAAACAGAAAAGTATGCGCATGTTACATTTTTCTTTGATGGTGGAAATGAAATAAGTTACAAGAATGAAGATAAGGTTTTAATTCCTTCACCAAAAGTAAAAACATATGATTTAAAACCTGAAATGTCAGCAAATGAGATTACTAATAAATTATTGCCTACAATTGGTAAATATGATTTAACAATATTAAACTTTGCTAATCCAGATATGGTAGGTCATACTGGTAATTTAAAAGCAACAATTGAAGCTATTGAAACGGTTGATACTATGATTGGTAAAATATATGCAAAATGTAAACAAAAAAATGTAACTTTATTTATTGTTGGTGATCATGGTAATGCTGAATGCATGTTAGATAAAAACAACCAAATAGTAACTAAACATACAACAAATCCTGTGCCATTTATAATAACTGATAAAAATATTAAAATTATCAAAAATGGTAAATTAGGTAATATTGCCCCAACAATTCTTAATTACATGGGCATAAAACCACCAAAAGAAATGAATGAACCATCTCTTATCAAAAAATAAAGTTATATGGAAAACATAATAATATCAACAAGCAATCAAATTGTTAAATCAATTAATAAACTATTTGACGATAAAAAATATCGTGATAAAACTTGTTTATTTGTTTGTCAAAGTAGGAAAATTATTACTACTTTAATTTCATTAAATTTTAAGCTTGATAAAATTATTATTAAACAAAATTCTAAATTTTATGAAAAGTTTAAAAATTTTTCTAATGCTGTTATTGTTAATGAGCGTGTTTATGATTATATGTCACATCAAGAAAATGGTGATGGCTTGATTGCTGTTTTTGAACAAAAAAGCAAAAATAAATCTATAGATTTAAATAATGATGCCTTAATTTTAGATAACATTCAAAACCCTAATAACTTAGGTTCAATATTAAGAACATGTTTTGCTTTTAATATTACTAATCTTGTTTTAACTAATAACTCAGTTGATCTATATAATTACAAAGTTATACAATCTTCTATGGGTTATGGATTAGATATTAATATTGCTTATGCAAATAATTTAAGTAAATGTATTAAAGATTTACAAAGCAAAAATTATATTGTTTATGCTACAGATGTTAATAAAAAATCTATTGATTTAAATTATTTATCTAATAAACCTAAACCTAAAAAAATAGCAATTTTATTTGGTAATGAAGGTTCAGGATTAAAACAAGAACAAATCAATTTATGTGATCAAACTATTTTTATTCCTATTAATAAAAAAGTTGATTCATTAAATGTATCAAATGCTGTGGCAATTATCTCTTATTTTATTAGCATATGAAAGTAATAAAAGTTAACCATAATGATGAAAATATAAGATTAGATAACTTTTTATCTAAAACATTTTGCAATATTAAAAAATCTGAAATCTATAAAGCAATAAGAAACAATAAAGTTAAAGTTAACAATAAAAAAGTCAAATTTAATTATCGAGTTCAATATGATGATGAAATTAAAATTTATATCAATAACGATTTATTAGTTAATAATAAACAATCACTTAATGTTAATAAAAAACAGGATTTTTTAATTCTATATGAAGACATAAATATAATGATTGTTTATAAACCAAAAGGTTTATTAGTCCATGCAGATGTGGCAAACAACAACAATACACTAATTAATCAAGTTATTAATTATTTAATAACAAATAAACAATATGACCCAAAGCATGAAAATAGTTTTGTTCCTAGTCTTGTTAATCGTTTAGATCGTAATACAGCTGGAATCGTATTAATTGCAAAAAATCATAAAACATTGGAACTTTTAAATGAAAAAACAAAAAATCATGAAATAAGCAAATATTATATTGCCAAAGTTCATGGTATTATTGATCCAAAACAAGCTACTCTTGTAGCTTATTCAACAAAAAATAATGTCAAAAATTTAGTGACAATTACTAAAAAACCAATTAATGATAATTCTAAAAAAATAATTACTAAGTATAAAATGATTAGTCATGATGATAAAACAAGTACCATTGAAATCAATATTTTAACAGGTAGAACACACCAAATTAGAGCTCATTTTAACTATATTGGCTATCCTTTAGTTGGTGAGACAAAATATAAAAATAGTGAAATAATTAAAGATGAAAAACACACACATCAATCATTGTGTGCATACAAAATTTTGTTCAATTTCAAAACAAATAATCATCATTTACGATATCTAAATAATAAAATTTTTGTTTTAGATAATAAATTAATTAGCATTAATTTATAATTATTAATTAAGTATGAGTCAAAATTCTGCTGTTCTAATTTGTGTATGTGGTGGTAGTGGAAGTGGTAAAACAACCGTTACTGAAGAAATTAAGAAAATTTTTCCAAAAAAACTTAAATTACTACATTTAAGTCTAGATCGTTTTTACAAAAATAGTTTGAATAATTTAAATGTTAATTATTTACATGATAATGTAAACTTTGATCATCCTAAATCATTTGATTGAACTTTAATAAAAAAGGTAATTAATGATCTTATCAACCATAAATCAGTTAAAGTTCCATACTATGACTATAAAAAATCAAAACGATTAAATAAATTTGAGACTTTAAAAAACTATGATGTAATCATTTTTGAGGGCATTTTAACTTTATATGATAATGAAATTAACCAAAAAGCAAATATTAAAATATTTGTTGACACTCCATCTGATGAAAGATTCATTAGAAGATTTTTAAGAGATACAAATGAACGGGGCAGAAAAACTGCTGATATCATTAAACAATGAAGAACAATAGTTCGTCCAATGTTCAACTTATTTGTTTTGCCACAAAAAGCAAATGCTGATATTGTAATTCCTTGATATAATTTCAATAATGTTGCTATAAGAACATTAAATGCTTCAATTAAAGAATTATTAAAACCAAAGAAGAAATAAAGTATCAATGTTCACTTATTTCCGATATTTATCTAAAGTAATATTCTCAAAAATACCATTATGATTAATTGTGGCTATTGGTTATATTTTTGCAATTGTGTTTTTAATTGTTGTTCCAGCATTTACTAAAACATCTCCAATATTAATGTGGAACTTTGATCTTATTAATATTCAAACCACCTTTATAACTATTGAAGCTGTTAAAAGTGGTTTATTAGTTGGTTATGCATTTAAAAATGATGTTGAAGATGGATCTGAATTAATTATTTATTCTAAACCACTAAAAAGAATTAAAATTTTGTTGCCAAAATTAATATGGGTAATTTTAGCCAATCTTTTATTTAGCATTGGGTATATAATAATTGCCTTATGTACTATGGCATTTGGACAATATGATGCTATATCTCATCCTTCAGGAATGCAATATGATAAAATCATTCCTCTAGTTGCATCATTAGTAATAGGTCCATTTGTTGTTAATTTAATATTTTCAAGTTTTGCTGTATTTATTGGTAATTTTGGTAACAAACTAAAGATTTTTATTACTGTTACGTTAGTAGCTATCATCTTATCAATTTATGATGTTATTGGTTCTGTTGTTATGTCAGATAAGTCCTCTAAAATTGTTTCTAAATATGATGGTAAAATAACATCATTTTCTGTTAAAACAAATGATTTAGATTATAAAAATTTTGCTTTTTATGATACTTTACCTAAAACAGATTTATACGATGTTGATCGTGCAAATAATGATTTTAATAATTATATTTATCAAACCTTAAATATTAATAATCAATTATCAAATTTTTATAAATTGTTTGATCTAGATGATGTAAAAACAACTCTTGAGTCATCCGAATATGGACAATACCCAAAATTTAGAACAACCATCAAAAACAAAGATGACAATTTATTAAATTTTCTAAAATCATGTTACCATACTAATAATCAAACCACATATCCTTTTATCATCCCAATATCTGAAGATCTTTATACTGAAAGTGAAGAACCAAGTGAGAAATACAATTATAAAACTTTGGGATTTATGTTCTTAGGACTAAATAGTAGCATCCGTACATGATTGAAATATTTGGGTGCAGGTCCTCATGATATATGACTTTCAAATTTAACAACAGTATTTGATGTAGTACCATCAACATATGTTTCTGATAAAGACTTAATGAAAATTCAAGGTGACATTAATGAATTTGATAAAAGTGTATTTGAAAATATAACACTAAAAATTTTAGATGACAAAGACGAAAATTATAATTTTAAATCAATTTTTAATGTTTATAGTAAACAAGAAGATGCAAAAGAAATGCAAACAAAATTTGATGAATTGTGTTATAAATTCATTAATGATAATAAAGAAAAATACAATATTTGAACTAATACATTGACAAATAATAATTTATCAATGGCTAAAGTTCAATATAGTATGTTAAAACACTTCTGTATGATTTATTGGACACAAATAATTCAACAGCTAGTTAAAGATTATGACATTACTAGTTATTTATGAAATGACAATAATCATTTTCAAAATAGTTTCAAAGAAATCGTAGAAATAAAAAACCCTTATAATCTATCTGCCGATCCTATTCCAATTAGTGTGGATAGTTTCACTAGATGTTTTTTAGCATATACTGGAGTAGGACAAATAAATTCTAGATGAAATGGTTGAACTCTAAAAACATTCGGTTATAGTTGTTTTGGAATTGATGAAGAAGGTAAACCATTATTTAATAAAGAAGTTCCTGAAGGTCGTGAAGAGTATTATTTTATGTTCCCTAGTCAATATGTTAGTGTATATAATCAACAAGGTTATGATATTGCTTCAGTATATCATTACACTACAACTGAATTTTACACACGTGCAAGTACAATTATTTTTTGAAGTATAGTAAGCTTTATTTGATTTGCTGGGTCAATGATTGGCTATTTAAGAAACGATGTTAGTTAATCAACTTGATTACCAATTAATGAGAAGCGATTATAAGATGTTATTTTTACTTTCACAATATCGCCTATCTTAGCATGACCATTAAAATTTATAACTTTTAGTTGCGGTGAATAACCCATTAATCTTAAATTATTAGTTTTACTAATACCTTCAACTAAAACTTCAACAGTCTTATTTAAAAATTTTTTGTTATTTAATTTAGCATATTTACGTACTAATTCATTTAATTTAGCCAAACGTTTTTGTTTAACATCTAAACTAATTTTATCTTCCATTTTAGCTGCTGGTGTACCGGTTCTTTTTGAATAGATAAAAGTAAAAGCATTGTCAAACTTCACTTTTTTATAAAATTTTAATGTGTTGTTAAATTGTTTATTAGTCTCATTTGGAAAACCAACAATTATATCAGTTGTGATAGAGCAATTCTTAATATTTTTGTTAATATATTTGATAATTCTGTAATAATCAGAAATTTTCATTGTTCTATTCATTCTTCTCAATATCTCTTGATCACCAGATTGTATAGGTAAATGAATTGCTGGCATAATATTTGGATATTTTTTAATAACATCAATAATACTCAAATCAAAATTTCAAGGATTACTTGTAGCAAACCTAATACGTGGTATTTTTAATTTAGCAACATCGACTAATAAATCTTTAAAATTATATTTCTTAGCTTTAAAATCAATTCCATAAGCATTTACATTCTGACCTATTAATGTAACTTCTTTACATCCATTTTTTATTAACTGTTTAATTTCATTAATAATATCATCTTTGCTGCGACTTATTTGTTGTCCTCTTGTATAAGGAACTATACAATATGTGCAAAAATTATCACATCCGTCCATTATTGTTACCAATGCTTTATGTTTATTTTCATATTGTCTAGGCATCAATTTATAATAGTTGTTTTTTTTATGTTTGATACTTATGATTTTGGTATTATTCTTGTATATTTCATATACATATTTTGGTAATTCATCAATGTTATGAACACCAAAAACAAGATCTACTTTATTATCTTTTTTGAGTTTATTAGTGGTTATTTCTTGCAATGGCATACAACCTGAGACTGCAAGTCTAAAATTATTGTTTTTACTACGAAGTCTATTTATAAACCCAATTTCGCCATAAACTTTATTTTCAGCATTTTGCCTAATAGCACAAGTATTTAAAATAACAAAGTCGGCCTTTTTGATTTCATTTGTTTGTTTAAAACCTAAATTGAGTAGAATTCTAGAAATTACTTGCGAGTCAATTACATTGGCTTGACATCCATATGTTCTTGTGTAAAAATGTAATTTCTTATAAAGAGGCAATATATATTTTTTATCAATTTTGAAATCAACTGTCTTGATTTTGTCAGTATTTATATCCCTTTTTGCTTGGGATTTTAAATCTGGCTCCTTATATATTTTTATATATTTCATTTATATAAAAATTATATAATGTAAATAACTATTTACTAACTATGAAGAAACTCCATAAGTTACTATTGTCAATTTGCTCACCAATTGTAGCTACCCCTACTGTCTTAGCCACATCATGTGCCCCAACATACAAACCTAGTATGTATCAAGTAAAATTTACTAATAATTCTGTAAGCACAAGCTTAAAAGATTGTTCAAAACCTACAGTATCAATGCAAGAATTAATTTGTGGTACAAAAAAATTCCATTCTGGAAACTATATGATAATTCTTGGCTCAGAATGCAGTGCAAACTCGAATAGATTCTTTTCAAATAATCCTCAATTTTCAAAAACACATTATGACTATACTTCAGATGATGCATTTGTTGGATCATTGTTTTACAATTGTATCAATAAGGATGCTTTTGTAAATTCAAGTGTTGACTTTGGGTTGGTTTTATATATTGATATTGAATCTGCAAAAACCGCTAATAAGGATTTATTAAGACCAGAACAATATAGAGAATTTGATGAAAAGTGAGATAGTAGTGATGTAAAAGAAGCAGAAGATCGCGATATCAACACTAAAAATAAAAAAGTAATTGTTGAAAATAAATTTAAAAGAAATGATAAATCTGCATCTACTATGCGTAGTTTGTTAGAATACTTAAAAACTATATTCACATGTGATTCATTTTCATTTGGATGTAGTGCTAGCAGTGACATGCCATTCGGCATGGTTTGAAAAGAAGGTGTTCCACAAAAAGATTATTTTAAAAAAATTCCTGTTAGTGATGCTAAAGAATCTGCGCAGAAATCTGAAGAGTATTTCGATAATACTTTAGAACTTTGAAACCAAAAAGATTAACTAGATTACAAAATATGCAATTTATTAAATGATAGCATATGAAAAAATGAGTCAAAAATTCTTTATATGTTTTATCGACAGGAGCTTTAATTAGCTTCATTTGCATTTTTGCCATTCCTTTTAATAAAATAAAAACGATCTCATGTGTTGGCTCAAGTGGTGTAAAACCATTTGTTGAAGAATATGCTAAAGAGTTTTTAAAAACTAATAAAGTTGATGTTAATGTTGATGCTGGTGGATCTGGCTTTGGTATAAGTCAAGTAGCTAATAATTTTACCAATATTGGTACCGCTAGCAAAAATCCTTTTAATACAGTTAAAGAATCATATAGAAATGAATGAATTAATAACAATATAAAAACAGTAACTATAGGTTGAGAAGGAATTTGCATTGTTTACATCCCTCCAAAAAAAATATCAAATAATGTAAATTTAAATCAGGTTTTGACTTTAAATCAAGATAACATTACAAATTTATATCGAACATTTTCAGGTTTTAAAAATGGCTTGCCAAGTGAAAAACCTCATTTATCATTATTTTTAAATCCTAATTATCAAGATCAAATTTCTAAAACTGATTTAACTAAATTTGAAAATCAAACAATTACTCCATATGCACGAAGTGGTGGAAGCTTAACTAGTGGTACAGCTGCAAGTTTTTTTGAATGCTGCCATTTTGATAATTGTCAAGATAATCTAAATTCAGATCAAATAAAAGCCTTTGAAAATGGTAATTATGGGAATGATTTTAAACTATATGATACTGATGAAGCCAATTCTAGAGCATGATCTGTTTTTAATAGTAATAATATCCCTGGATCAATGATTTATTTGTCAAGTAGCTTTGTTGAACAAAATCGTAAATTAATTGAAACT
Source organism: uncultured Mycoplasmataceae bacterium (assembly GCA_900316595.1). Lineage (GTDB taxonomy): Bacteria > Bacillota_I > Bacilli_A > Mycoplasmatales > Mycoplasmoidaceae > Malacoplasma_A. The sequence goes on from ONDN01000062.1 coordinate 9,184, forward strand.
AATAGATATGGTATATTGTCATATAACAATATTGAATATCAAACAAATAAGATAGGTGATGGTTATAATTTTTTCCGCCCACTTAATTTATTATTGAATATTAACTCTTCATCAAAAACAAAAGAATTTGTTGAAAGCATTTTAAAATATTCACTATCAACAGGGTTTTTAAAACTGGGTGCTCAAGGTATTAGTCAAGATCAATATAATTCAATGCTTAGCAATTCATCGTTATGAATTAGTGATAATACCCTATTAAATATACGTGGGGATAATTGAGATAGCAAGGAAGCTATTTTTGGAGCTGTTGAATAATGATTAAAACTCAGCTAGCAAGTAATAATTCACTAGGAATAAAAAAAACTCGAACTGATAAAAGAGCCAAAGTTATTACTTCTATCATTGCTTGATTGTTTGCATTAATGTTTATTGCCTTAATTTCTTTTATTATTTATGCATCAATCCCAGGTTTTAAATATTATGGTATTATTAACATTCTTTTTTCTGGTAGATTCGATCTAAGTAAAAACCAAGCAAGTGTTTGATTGCCAACATTAATCACATTATTAACAACACTACTTGCTATTTTAATTGCAGGACCTTTAGGTATTAAGACTTCGATATTTATAAAATATCGTGTACCAGCTAAATTCCAAAAACCATTAAGAATTGCTATAGAACTATTAGCTGATATTCCTTCAGTTATTTTTGGTTTATTTGCAATACAAGCTATAGGTAAAATTACAACAGCTATATTTGGCACTGGTACAAATTTTAGTATTCTAACAGCTTCATTTATGCTAAGCTTTATGATCTTACCTACAGTAGTTTCATTAAATTTAAATGCTCTTGATGGTGTAAGTCATGATTTATTAATGGGTGCTATGGTTCTAGGAATCACCAAAACAAAAGCAATATATAAAATATGTAAAAAAGAATGCCGTACTGGTTCTACTACTGGAATATTAATGTCAATTAGCCGTGCTATTGGTGAAACTATGGCAGTAAGTATGATCTTACAATCACAAATGTATAACAATACATTTGATAGTGGATTTATTCAAATATTAACTAGTGGTTTAAGAACTTTAGGTGCATTAATTTCAGCAAACATGTTTGCTGAATCTGGTGGTCCTGCTTTACAAGGATTATTATTTGCATTTGGAATTATCATGTTTATTATGGTTTTAATCTTCAATGCTATAGCTACAAGAATTACTAAAAAGAAATCAAATAAGAACAATAAATGAACACGCATTAGTAAAACTATTAATAATTTCATTTACTTTATTCCGAATAAATTAGTGATTCTTTGAGAAAATATCACTTATCATTCAAAAATCAGCAAAACTGATATTTCTCAATATGTTGGTACAAGAATAACTAAAAATAAGTTTACTCACATCTATGATTATTGAAAAATATTTTGGGAATGATTTTCAATTCTTTTATCTTTAGTATTTCTATTCTGAATTCTTGAAAACATATTAATATTTGGTACTTATGGTTTAGCATCTAACTATGCAAGTGCTACTGCCTTTAGTAAAGATACTACAGGACAAGCTTTTGTAAATACAATACTAATTATTTTAATTGCAATTGGTATTGGTTTTCCTATATCACTATCAATTGCGATTTATTTAAGTGAATTCGCTAAAGAAGGTAAGATTAAAAAAACATTATTGTTCTTTATTGATTCACTAGGTGCAACACCAAGCATTTTATTTGGAATGTTTGGATTAATTTTCTTCATCCAGACTTTAGGACTATCAAGTCAAGGCCATGCTGGAAAAAGTTTGATTGCTGGTATACTAACAATTATCATTGTTATCTTACCTACATTCATCCGTACAATCCAGCAAGCATTACAATCTGTTCCAAACGAATTAAGAACAAATTCATATGCTCTTGGCGCAGGTAAATGAGAAACATTTAGAAAAGTTGTTTTACCAATTGCAAGCCAGGGTATAAGAACAAGCATTGTTTTATCTATTGGTAGAATTCTAGCTGAAACAGCACCATTATATTTGACAAGTGGATTAGCAAGCAGCTCATCAATCTCACTAATTTATGAAGGACAGACATTAACTACAAGAATTTATGCCCAAATTTATGAGGCAAACATGAATAAAGCCAATTCAATAATGTATGAATGTGCATTTATTACCATGATTTTAGTTTTGATGATTATTTTAATTGTCAATGTAGTAATCCCATGGTATTA
>ONDN01000048.1 GCA_900316595.1 uncultured Mycoplasmataceae bacterium
ATCAATAGTTGCCTTAGCACATTTGGTAGCTAATAAAATTGCTAATTCAAAATTAAAACCATGAGGTTTTAATTATTTATTCAATGAAGGTAAAATAGCTAATCAAGCAATTATGCATGTGCACATGCATATAATTCCTAAATACGGGAAAAATGAAGGTTGAAAAGGAACTAAATGTGCAAATACCTTTGTAAGTGATATTGATGAAGTATATCAGAAAATCTTAAAATCTAAGGTTTAATTTTAAAGTATTTTTTAATAGTTTTCACTGTGAAATCAATATATTTAATAAGGTTTTCCTTATTAGATATTTTTTTAAAAGGCATTACATATTTCAATAATACGATTAGTATGTCTTTTTTGTAGCTTTTATAAGATTTTGGGAAGTTGTTTAAAATATGTGTTTCTATCATTTGCTTTCCATTAATGTTATAAATGCAGGTTGCACCATAATAGTTTTTATTATTTGCTAATGAACATAAAGTTGCATATGATCCGGTTTTAAATTTAAATCTATCATTTTCGAGCATTACATTTAGTGTTGGAAAACCTAATTTAATCCCTTTATGTTTACAATTGATAACTTTTCCATAAATAACTATAGGCCTATACAATAGCTTATTTGCTTCAGAAATCTTTCCCTTCTTGTAGAGGTTTTTAATTTTACTTGTTTGATATTTAGAGTCATATTTGATAGGAGATACTTTGAAGTATTTTTTTAATAATTTAACATCCCCAGTATTATTTTTTCCAAATCTAAAGTCACTTCCAACAATAATAACACTTGGTGAAATTGATTTTAAGATCACTTTAATAAAATCAATTGCAGAAATGTTATTTTTCTTTGCATCGAAGGTAAAGATTTTTTTAGGGTGTAATCGATAAATTCATAAATATCTCATCATTAATGAATTAATTCATTCTTTTTTATTTATTGAATCAGATATTAAAATGACATTAAATTTATTTGATTTGACTTTGTCAAATAGTTTTTTATGTCCTTTATGTAGAATGTCAAATGAACCAATGATTAATGGTAAATTTTTACTTATTTTTAAAGATCTTTTTTCTTGCTTCATATAATAAAACTCCCGTAGCTACAGATACATTTAATGATTGAACACTACCATACATATTAATGGTTATTAGATAATCACTGTTCTTTTCAGTTAATTTATTGATTCCAGAGTGTTCATTACCAACAATGATTACTGTTTTATCATTGTATGAAACTTTGGTATTATCAATAGCTTTGCTATTTATTGTAGATGCATATATTCAATAACCATGTTTCTTAAGTAATTCTATAGTTCTTGAAAAATTAACAACTTTAAACATGTTTAAATTATTAATTGCACCCATACTTGTTTTTATAACAAAATCATTTATTTTTACTTGGTTATTATCTTTATAGATAATTGCATCAATTCCTAATGCATCACATGTTCTTAATATTGCTCCAAAATTTTGTGGATCTTGAATAGAATCTAACATTAATATGATTGATTTGTTGTTTTTATTTAGATTTAAAAAATTCTCAAGATTTATTTTTCTATCTGAACAATTTATTTCTGCAACAACAAACTGATGATTCAAATTATTATCAAATTTATTAAATCAATTTTTATTGTGATGAATTTTAGATCTAATATTATTGTTTTTCAAAATATTGATTAAATCTTTGTTATCTTTGTAGACATTAACAATAACTATTTGTTCTTTATCTTTCTTAATTTGTTCTATTACAGCGTTATTACCAAATATGTATGACATGTTTGTTTTTCTAAATAATTAATGTTCTTTTATAAATGACATACTAATTATATATATGCCTTTTTGTTTATATAATTATATGGACAAATTAATTAAAAAAAATATGAGTAATAGTGATATAGGTGGAATAGTTTTAAAAGTTGTATTTGGACTAAGTATGTTAGGGGCATTAATTGCTATAGGTTGTTATTTGCCGGGTGTAATTAAAGTTTTTAAATATAAAGATACACGTTCTATTTCAACTTTAATGTTTACATTAACAACAATAGGATGCATCCTTTGAATAATAATTGCTATTTTACAAATTATTGGATATTCTTTAAGTAAACCTAGTGATTATAATGACTATATATTTTCTTTGGCAGCTGGTTTAGGCACATTAGTTTCAAATATTGGTTTGGGAACTTGCTCATTACTAATTTTATTTAAGAAAATTAGTAATGTACGTCAAGCTAAGAAACGCAATATGACAGAAGATGAATATTATAAAAAGGTAATTGAGCCTACTATTAATGAAAAAAATAGGAAGCAAAAACAAAGTAAAAATTAAGAATAAAAAATTTGACATACATCAGACATCAGAAATATTGATGAAAATAATGGAGGTAATAATTTAAAGTTTTTTATGGAAAGCATTGATAAATACAAGAGACAAAGAGTTGGAAAATATATTTTAAAAGCTTTACAAAGCTTAGGAGGCAGTGCTAATCGAGGCAAAATTAAAGAAGAAATTGCTTCCGATGAAGAAATTGATCTTTCATACAATCAAGTTTTTGGGTCAGTTATTTCAAAAAATGGTGGTTCCTATGTGCCATTTAATTATGATTTTAATTATTCAATTAAGGAATTACTTTTATGTAAATATGTTGAAAACTATAGTCGCTGTGATGATATTACCTTAACTGAAAAAGGTCGTGCTACTGATTACAAATTATTCCCAAACAAAGAGGAAGAACAATTTCTTGATAATTATTGAAAAAATAAGGCTAAAAACAGCAATACAAGAAATGTTCAAGATAAGGACATAAATAAAGTCATAAAACATGATGAGGAATTTTTCGATGATTGGAAACAAAAAGTGTTGGAAAAAATTAAGCAATTTTCCCCAAAGAAATTTGAAAGTTTTTCTAGACTTCGGCAAAGTATACCCCAAAGTGCCACTTAATTCCATATCTAAGTTTTATTAACATTGTTATATTATTGTTATAATATATATATATATATATGGAACACAAACTATCCAAAAAAGCTAAAATTTTTCTTTCAGTTGCTAGTGCAATTACCGCTAATACAGCAGCAACAACCTTACTAACTTCTTGTTCACTTTCAAATAAAATAAATGATATTGGTGGTTTTGATAAGGAGTATGGCATTAATAATGCAACATATACCCGAATGGAAGAAGATTTTGAGGTGTTATATAAATCTCAATTGGATCAAAGAAAAGAATCAGGTGAGATAAACAATGACATATATGATTCAAATTTATGTGCATTTCAAACCAAGCTAAATTCCCTTCATACTTCACTTTATAGCGGTGAAAATAAAACATTGAGTTATACAATCAAAACTAATGTTTTAAGAGATTATGCAAGAGATAATTATGGGATTAGATTATCAAGA
>ONDN01000047.1 GCA_900316595.1 uncultured Mycoplasmataceae bacterium
AAATTTTAGGCGTTTAACAGCTAGATTATAAATTTCATTTAATTCTTTAATCTTAGATTTAGCTTCTTTTTGATCATTATTTTTTAAAATTAATTTCTTTTGTATATCATAGTCCTCGTTAAGTTCAATTAGTTTGTCCTTATAGAATCTATTTAGAAGTTTATTGGCCATATTGATATCAAAATTATTTAATTTAGATAAAATAACTCATTTTTTAAAACTATTGTTAATTTTCTTTGAATTTAATAGAGCTAAATTCAATAAATGAGTTATGCAATATTTAACATAATTGATATCTTTCAATTTTGTTGGTGCGATGTTATTATTTTTTATAACCTCAATAGTATTAGGTGATTCAAAGAATTCTTTTCTTTCTTTGCATAATTCAAGAAGTTTATTTAATGATTTACTTAGATGTTTGTTATCTGATTTTTTAAGCAATAATTTATTAACATATTTCATTTTCAATTCATTAATTGATTCATTGAAATTATTAGAGTTAATGTTAATTTTAAGGTTTGGTTCAATTGGTAGAATAATTTTTTTAATTTTATTAACTATGTCAATGACATTATTGTTAATACGGTAATAATGTTTAATGGTATAGATAGTAGATTTAACATCATCTATATTTTTGTTTTGTTCATTTACATATCGATGATAATTATTTTCATTGTTTTTACCATCAAACAATTTTCTTAACCATATCCATGGTTTGAAATAGTACATTAATGAAATGATTGCTGCACCATAAACAATAACGCCAAACATTAAATCAGTAACTGCAGGATCAACTAAAAGGCTTTGAATTGCTGGTTTAGCATTTTCTACCATAGCAAAGAATAATGAAATAGGCAACACAGCAATTGGATTGTTCATTGAAATCAATCCTACTGAAATACCATCAAATCCTTTTGTTGGAATAGCTTTAGCAGCAGTTGTAACAAACATTTGGTTAGTTTGTCCACAATATATCATTGCTCCTAATAATCCTGCAATCATTCCAGAAATTAACATTGCAATTAATTGTTTTGACTTCACATTAATCCCTGCATAAGTTGAAGCTGATAAACTTAGCCCAGTTACTGAAATCTTTTTGCCAAATGTTGAAAGACTAAGAATGATTATTGAAATAGGAACAACAAGGATAGTAATAATTGTTAATGGTAATCATGAACCATTTAATATCCCATTAGCATTTGTAATCATTAATGAAACATTACTTGGGAGTAATTCAGTATTTAATCCACTAGGTTCAATATTACCCATTTTACCAACTATTTCTCTTACAAACAATGTGCCTAAGAAGAAGATAGTTCAATTAAATAAAATTGATGAAATGACTTCATTAACGTTTAAGTAGGTTTTTAGAAGATCAATAACTACTGCTATTAATGCACCACCAGCCATTGCAATTATTACTACAAGTACTTGACCTAAACCAGTAACAATGCCTGCATGGTTCATTGCAAAACCAGCAACAACTGCAAGTTGCCCACCAAATAGCATTTGTCCTGAAATACCAATATTGAATAGTCCAGCTTTTTGTGCAAAGATGAAGGATAAAGCAGCCATGGCAAATATGGAGATTGATGAAATTGTATCTTTTGCATGACTCTTATCAAATTCACCAGCAAATGGTGCAGTAAAAATAGTTTTAAATACACCACCAAACAAAGATCCTTTGGCATAAATAATAACAACTAAAAGCAAAGCCAATATTAATGAGAAAAGAATTGAGAATACAGAAACAAATATATTTTTGGTTGTATTTTTACGGTTATCACCAAAAACTATTTGTTTTCATCCAAACCTTATTCGTGTTCAAAAATGATTGAAGAAATTATTGGTTTTTTTAAATTCTGCATTCATTTTATTCACCTCCTTTAATAGTTGTATTCATGGTTTTATTTTTGTTAATAACACCACTATTTGATAAATATTTAGCAATTTCTGATCGTTTAGCTTTGTTTCCTAGAGTTTCATAAACAATCTTACCATTGTTTATAACTGCAATTCTTGATGAAATAGTTAAAATCTCATCAAGTTCATATGATATTAATAAAATTGTAGTACCATTTTTAGCATCTTGAATAATTTTCTCATGAATATAATTAATAGCTCCAAGATCTAAACCACGAGTAGGTTGAACAAGTATAGCAAAATTATGTTTTCGTGTTAATTCCCTACCAATAACTAATTTTTGTTGATTACCACCTGAAAGTGAACGCGCTAAAGCCTTACCACTATTAGTACCACGAACATCTCATGTGCTAATAATTGATTTAGCATATTTATTTATTTGCTTTTTATTAATAAATCCAAATTTTGTAAATGGGTAATGATCAATTTCTGGGAGTACCGAATTAATATTAACGTTTTCATCAAGAACTAATCCATATTTTAATCTGTCTTCAGGAACATGACATAAGCCATTCTTATATAGATTATGTATATTTGATCCAAGAACATTGATCTTTTCATTAGTTTCTAAGTTATAAATATAAACTTCACCGGTAACTTTTTGTTTTAATAATCCACCAAGAATTAAAGCTAATTCTGTTTGGCCATTTCCCTCAATTCCAGCAATACCTAGAATTTCACCTTTATGGATTGTTAAATTAAAATTGTTTAAAGCATTAACTTTAGGCTGGGAAATTTTTGGAACAGTTACATTTTTTAATTCACAAACAATAGGACGTTCTTTATAGCTTTGATCTTTAGTCTTATTCTTTGTCAAAACTAATTTATAACCCACCATATCATTTGCAATTTGTGCTTCGTTGGTATTTTGTTTTTTTACAGTTTTAACCAATTTACCTTTACGAATAATTGTGATGTTATCTGCAACAGCCATAACTTCATTAAGTTTATGAGTAATTAA
>ONDN01000020.1 GCA_900316595.1 uncultured Mycoplasmataceae bacterium
AGCTGGAGCAACAGGAGGATGTCAAGCTGAAGTAGGTGTTGCAGTTTCTATGGGTGCTGCTGCTTTTAATTATTTAATCAATGGACATGATATTGACTGTATTGAATATGCAGCAATAATTGGAATGGAACATCATTTAGGATTAACATGTGACCCTGTTGGTGGAGCAGTTATAGCACCATGTATCGAAAGAAATGGATGTGGGGCAATGAGAGCTATTTCTAGTGCTACACATGCAATATTAGTAGGTGGATCAAAAAATGCAATTTTTACCTTAGATGATGAGGTTGAAGTTGAATTAAAAACAGGTAAGGACTTAAAAGTAGCCTACAGAGAAACAAGCAAAGGCGGATTAGCAAAAGAATATAGAATGAAATTTAAAACTAGAAAAAGATAATTTACTTTGATAAAACTTCTACTTTCTTTTTATCATTTTTAAATGTTGAATATTTAACAACACCAGATGTTTTAGCAAATAATGTATGATCACGACCTTGACCTACATTTGCGCCAGGAAATACTCTAGTTCCTCTTTGACGGTATATAATTTGACCTGCTTTTGCAAATTGCCCATCAGCAATTTTAGCACCTAGAAATTTAGGTTGTGAATCTCTACCATTTTTAGTAGAACCAACACCTTTTTTACTTGCAAACAATTGTAAATTAATTTTATTGATATTGAATTTCATATTATTCCCTTTCACTTATTTTTTACACAATATATATTTCTTATTATGTTTTGCTAAACATGCTAATTGTTGATAGATTAATTCTAGATATTTTTGGTTTTGTTTGTTAATTTTACTTAATTTAATTTCGAATGATGGTATTTTATTATTTTTATTAATTTCTATATCGTTTTCATTAAACCAAGTTGTTGCAGTTTGAACTATTGCACTTGCAGCACAACAAACTAAATCTTTTCCTTTACTATTACTATTAGCATGTCCTTTCAATATTAAACTATTTTTATGTCAAATAACATTAATCATTTTAACCTTTAATTGATCTAACAATTAATTTAGTATATGGTTGTCGATGACCATATTTTCTTGTATGATGTTTTTGACTAATGTGATGAATAATTGTTAATTTAGGCTGCTTACCTTGTTTTAAAATTTCACATTCAACATATGCATCTTTAACATATGGTGTGCCAATTTTATCATTAACCATTAAAACTTTATCAAGTTTTACTTTATCACCAATTTTGTTTGTTAATTTCTCAACATATATTTCATCATTTTCGGTAATTTTATATTGTTTACCGCCAACTTCGATAATTGCAAACATATCTACTCCTTATAGAAAATCAGACTCGTTTATCATAAGGTATTAGATAATACTAAGTTTTATGACCCAGACAAAACGGTTGTATACTCTTAGGAATACAACGTGTATATTATATATATAAAAATATAAACATTAATTGATTTATATTTATACTTGTAATGTATGAATAGAACAGAAATTAATAAAAGGGAACATTTATCATTAATAACATCTGAATCAGTTGGTATTGGTCATCCTGATAAGATTTGTGACCAAATTTCTGATAAAATTTTAACTGAATGTCTAAAAGAAGATAAGAATAGCCGAGTAGCCTGTGAAGTGTTTGCAAGTAACCATTTAATTGTTATTGGTGGTGAGATTACAACAAAAGCATATGTTGATGCAATTAGAATGGCATGAGATGTACTATTACCATTAGGATATAATGAAAATGATTTTACTATCTTGTCAAATATTAATAAACAATCATTAGAAATTTCTCATCATGTAAATAAAAAGAATAGTTTTGGTGCTGGTGATATTGGTATCGTTTATGGTTATGCTACAAATGAAACAAAAGAATATTTACCATTACCATATATTTTAGCTAGCAAGATTATGCACAAAATTAATACTTTGACTATGCAAAATAAATTACAAGATGCTAATTTTGATTCCAAATGTCAAGTTACATGTTTTTATAACAAAGACAATAAACCTGTTGGTATTGACTCAATTATTGTTTCATTGCAACATAAAAAGAAAGCCAATTTAAAAAAACTATTTAATGATGTAAAACAAAAAGTAATTTTACCAATTGTTGCATCATATGACTTAAACCAAGATTTTAGTCTTAACATCAACAATGGAGGTAGATTTGTTGTTGGTGGTCCTTTTAGTGATACTGGACTAACTGGAAGAAAGCTAATGGTTGATACATATGGAACAATTGGTCACCATGGTGGTGGAGCATTTAGTGGCAAAGATTATACTAAAGTTGATCGTACTGGTGCATATATTGCAAGATATGTAGCAAAAAATATGGTAGCTGCAGGTGTTGCAGATATCATGGAAGTAGAAATGTGTTACAATATTGGATCAAAATATCCATGTTCAATTAACATTAATTGTTTTAATACTAACAAAATATCTATGGATAAGGTATATAAAATTGTTAATAATGTGTTTAACTTTGACTTGTCATATATTATTAAAAAATTTGATATGCCAAATTTACCATATTCAAAGTATTCACTATATGGTCATTTTACTGAAATTACATGTTCTAAGCCTTGGGAAAAATTAGACTGTGTAAATACCATAAAAAAATATTTACATAAATAGGGAATAATAATCATTTTTATAAATATGGGGGAGATATTAAAGTCTTTCTCATTTTTTAAAAAACCGAAATTTACAAATTTTGTAAAATTAAAATTTTAAATTCAGTCGTAATTTTTTTCTCAATTTTTCAATATACTCATGAGATGGAGGAAACATGAAAAGAGATTATAAAAATTTTAATTACTTAAAAGAGAAACTTTCAATTCTAATGTCAAAATATTGTATCTATTCATTTAGAGTAAAAAACTATCATTTGACTAATAAAAATATTGATCTAAAACAATATCGATTATACCTAGATTACATTAATAAAATTTTAAATGTAATGGATGCACAGAATGCAGATATTATTCGTAAACTTTACATTTTAAGATGTGATTGAACTTCATTAGGCTATAGTAGAAGTTGTTATTATGATCATAGAAGAAAAGCTGTTTTAAATTTTTTTGATTATTACGAAGATGTTTATGACCATTTGTAATTCACCATATTATTTGAAAAAGCTGGACCACAACCCCATAAATAACAATCAATATGTATATTTATCAGGCTGTAATGGTGATATTAGAATTTTGGAAAATAAATGGGAATTCGATTTAAATTATTTCATAAATAGTAATTTATATTTACCACCAAATACCTTTTTAATCAATTACAATACTCCTTTTTCACAAATTTCAGATTTAACAATTTCTTATTGCCAAACATCAAATTTTCCAGAATTTGTTATTGATGAAAATTCATGTAGTCTATATAAAGTTAAGTTTGTGATAGATACATCATCTTCAGATTTCTTTAATCATAAATTTATTAATTACCCATTCAACTTTAGTACATTTTTTAAAATAGATGAGAATGTAATTAATCAAGCAAAATTGGAAAACAATTCATATGAAATTGATACATTTATGTCTGAATTTAATTCATTGTATTCTAATAATTTTATTCAATATACAAATTATTACACAGATGTTGAAAATCAAAAGATAAAAATTGCTGATGAATTTCATATTGAGAATAATGAGTGATATGAAACACATTATTCTACTGCTAAATATTTATTAAATGAAGAGTCAATTGATTGTACTAATCCAATAAATTTTTTGTGTTCAATTGAAATTGATGACTTTTTTACAGTAGTAGGCTACAATATTAGCTTTAATTATTCTATTGATAATAGTCCTATTAAAAATTTATCAATTACTGTTAATGATCCACAGTATTGTTCAAATGTTTTTAATTTGGAATATCCATATTCGACTATATATGATGAATCTAAAAAAGAAGTCATTAATACAATAGGTCATGAAAATGGTTTTTATATTCCAGTGCCTGCTATTGGATATTACACAATAACTTTACAAATATTAACAAGTAGAAAATATGCAGTTATTAAATTAACTAGACCTTTTAATTTTAGTAATTCTAAAGATATAGATTATTTTAAATGCGAAGATTATTGAATTAACAATTTATCCAATTTTAAGGACTATAGCATCTAAATGATTAATAACAAGAAATCAATAATTTTAATTTCATGTTTCTTATCAATAATATTGGTGAGCTCATTTACTTTATTAACAACAAATTTACTTATTAATGATGATTTTGATAAATTAGATTATAAAAGGCCATTGAATCGTGGAAGAAATTATGAACATTTTAAATTGCGCAAGTGGTTATTAGAAAATAATGACCTTCATTCAATAATTAATGCTAAGTTTGAAAATGATGTCTATGTTCATTATATTGAAGAATCGAAATTAAAAGATTTTTTCAAAAATAAATTTAGAAACTTATTTAAGTCTATAAGTAAATTTGAAGCAAATGCCAATAATTTTGAAGTTAAATTTAATTACCAATTATTTAATAATAATTCAGGGTTATTGCTTGATGTAGTGTGAAATTTACCCAATAGTTCTTACTATTACTATGATCAAATCAAACTTACATTATGTTAGTAGTTAATGAATAATATATATATAATCATTAAACTATGGATCAAAAAATACTAGATAGAATTATTAAAATTGCAAATGATCAAAAATTAAAAGTTGATTTATCTATTGAAAACAAAGATAAAACATTAAAAGACTTGGGTTTGGATTCACTATCTATTATTGGTGTTATTGTTAAACTTGAAAATGAATTAGGAATATATGTTTCAGATGAAGTTTTAGCTAAAATTCAAACTTTAGATCAACTTGTTTCTGCAATTGAAACAACTTTAAAAAATAAAAAATAGCAATTTGAGGGGTGTAGTTCAATGGTAGAACTTCGGTCTTCAAAACCGACTGTTGTGGGTTCGAGTCCTGCCACCCCTGCCATAAATATTAAACATGAGCTCGCATATTGTTGATATAATTCATAAAAAAATCAATCATAAACAATTAAATGAAGAAGAAATTGATTATGTAATTAAAGGAATAGTTAATAAAACTATTCCTGATTATTTAATTTCTGCATGGTTAACAGCAATTTATATTAATGATTTATCGATCGATGAAGTTTATTATTTAACAAAATCAATGTGAACTCATTCAATTCATATTGATTTAACTAAAGTTGGTAATAACATAATTGATAAGCATTCTACAGGTGGTGTAGGAGATAAAGTTAGTTTAATTTTATTACCAATAATTGCTGCTTCAGGTATTCCTGTTGCCAAACTTTCAGGAAGAGGTTTAGGTTTTACAGGTGGAACAATTGATAAGCTCGAATCAATTGGTGTGAATACAAATCTAACAAGAGACCAAATGATTAATCAATTAAAGAAATACAAAATTTTTATTTCTGGACAAACAAAAGATTTAGTCCCTGCAGATAAGACATTGTATTCACTAAGGGATGTAACTGGGACAGTTAAAAATTACGGTCTTATTGCAAGTTCAATCCTTTCCAAAAAGTTTTCAATAATTGGGACTCATGTTTTTTTAGATGTTAAATATGGATCAGGTGCATTTTGTAAAAACTATTCTGAGGCTAAAAAACTTATTAAATATCTAAAAGCAGTAGCTAAAAAAATGAATCGTAAATTAACAATTATTGTTTCAAGCATGGATCAACCACTTGGAAGAAATATTGGTAATGCATTAGAAATTTTAGAAGCACAGGATTTCTTAAGTGGCGATAATAATTCTGCTAAGGATTTGAAAGAACTTATCTATAAAACAGCAGCAATTATTCTCATGTGCAATAATAATTCTTTATCTTATAAAGATGCATACAACAAAGTTGATAAGATAATTACATCAAAAGCAGCATTGAATAAATTTTATGAATGATTATCTATTCAGGGTGCAAACATTAATGATTTAAAGAAAAAAAAGTATTTTAAACCAAAATATAAATTTGAATTTAAATCGCCAAGAGATGGATATTTAAGTTTTGTATCAAATGAAGCAATTGGTATGATTAGCGTTCAATTAGGTGCTGGAAGAGTTTTAAAAACTGATAAAGTTGATTTTCAAGCAGGGATGATTTGAAATCATAAATGGGGTGACAAGATTAAAAAAGATGAAATTTTATTAACATGCTATAGTTCAAAACCAATTGACAAAAATAATATTTCCTCTCATATACTTAATAGCATTAAAATTGTTCCAACAAAACCAAGAAAAATTAAAATTATTAGAAAGATAATTAATTAATATCATGAAAGTGTTTGAAAAAGAAAGAATAAATATTTATAAATTACAGAAATCAATCATTAAATATTTGATTTGCTATTTAATTTTATTTTTCATTCCGATTGTAGTTCCTGCAATCTTAACTAGCATTCCTTACATTAGTTATATTAACAAGTACAATCAAATTATTATTGGTGTCATTGTTAATATAACACTAATTAGAATGGCGATTACATCAAAATCATATTTATCTTTAATCATTGGTTGTGTTCTACCTTCTTTATCAGCATTGCCATTTGGTTTAGTAGGTACAATTTCATTATCATTCGTATACTCATGTTTTATGATGCCATTCATTTGATTAGGAAATTTGAGTTTAGTGTTAATTTTTAAAATTCTATTTTGCAATAAAAAAATGAATTATGCAATAGTATCAACTATTGCCTTGGTAACTAAAATATCATTAATTTATATTCCTTTCTGCATAATTTCATATGGTATTGAATTAATTCCAACTAGCTTTATTAAATTTAATGATATGCAATTAGCTATGAGTTTATATCAAACTATTACTTTATCATTAGCTGAATTTTCAAATATTAGTTTTGCTATTAAATATCAAAAATTAAGTAATTATGAGAGATTATAATCGTGAAGTTTTAATATCAAAAAATAATGATGCATTGGTTAAAGAAGATAATAAATGTGTTACATGTGGACTATGTAAAAAGATTTGCACAAATGACATAACCGTTGCTAAAATGTTTGAAGTTAATCCAAATATTGAACCAGTTTGTATAAATTGTGGTCAATGTGCTAATATTTGTCCTACAAATGCTATTCATGAAATATATCAACATTTAGAAATTAAAAATTTGTTGCAAAACAAAGGTGATAAAAAAATTATTATTTCAGTTGCTCCTGCAGTTAGAGTTGCTCTTGGTGAAATATTAGGTTTCCCAGAAGGAACTAATTTAGAATCAAAAATTCCATCCATTATTCACAAGATGGGAGCTGATTTTGCCTTTGATATTACTTTTGGTGCTGATTTAACTATTATGGAAGAAGCAAAAGAACTAGTTGAAAGAATTAAAACTAATAAGAGGCTTCCTCAATTTACTAGTTGCTGTCCTGCATGAGTTAAATATTGTGAAATTTTTTATCCTCAATTACTAGATAATCTCTCTGAAGCCAAAAGTCCGATCGCTATGCAGTCTTCAATTATTAAATCCTATTTTTCGAATAAGATTAAAACTAAACCTGAAAACATTATCCATATTGTGATTGCTCCTTGTACAGCAAAAAAGACTGAAGCCAATCGTAAGGAATTAAATATATCAGCAAAAGACACAGATTATGTGATTACCACAAGAGAATTTGGCTTATTAATTAAAGAATTTAATATTGATATTAACACCTTGGAAGATAGTAAATTTGATTCACCAATGCAATTAGGTTCAAGTTCTGGTGTTATTTTTGGTGTTTCAGGTGGAGTTTGTGAAGCTGGATTAAGAACTGCATATTATTATTTGACAGGCAAAGATTTATCTATTGATAAATTAGTATTTAAATCAATAAGAGGAATGCAAGGCATTAAAGAAGCCTCAATAGATATTAATGGGAGAGTAGTAAAAGTTGCAGTATGTAATGGTATGAACAATGCTGTTGAGTTAATTGATAGATTGTTAAGAAATGAAATCAATTATGATTGAATTGAGGTAATGAATTGCCCAGGAGGTTGTATTTCTGGAGGTGGCCAACCTAAGATCAAGATCCCTTTTATTACTAATGTTAGACAAAAAAGAATGGATGCTCTATATAAAGAAGATGAATTAATGAAAGTTCGCTTATGTCACAAAAACCCAGAAATTATTGCTTTATATGATGAATTTTTAACAGAGCCCGGTTCACTAAAAGCAAAACAAATTTTGCACACTAAATTTTTTAATAAATCTCATTTAATTAAAGCTTATAAAAAATAATAAAAATGACTCTATTCTATAAAAGTGAAAGCTTAAAAATTCACTTTTTTTGAGACTTTATTATAAATTAAATATGAGTTAAGTCCCAAATTATAGTTTACCATTCAACCCAAATATGCTTGACAAACTTTCATAACCTTTTTTTATCACACTTATTTGGTTATATGCTTTATGTATAACACTACCTTTACTTTGTAAAAATTGGCTAAAATATTGAGCGTTAGGGAGGCCATTAGTGACTTTGGAATATTCTGTATACTCCTTTGCAACGTTACGTGTAAGTATAGTAATAGTTGTGAGATAGAATAAAAACAATAATAACAAACCACATAAAACATCTAAAAGAATTAACCAATAAAAACCGTTAGCAATATCTTCTAAATCTTTTATGATTTCTTCAGTAGCATTTCTACCACCAAGATATTCATCTAAATCGCTTTCAGTCTCTGTTGCTAATACATCAT
>ONDN01000018.1 GCA_900316595.1 uncultured Mycoplasmataceae bacterium
ATTAAAGAAAACTCAAGATCAACAAAACAAACATCTTCAAAGAATTGATAGTAGATTAGATAGACAAGACGAACGTTTTGAAAATATTGAGCATGAGTTATCTATATAGGTTTAATTAATTATTACTAAGATTGTCTTTAAATTTCCAAATAGAGATAATTATAAAGCTGTTTATTTAGAAAAAGATGTATTTGAAAAGTTAGATAAAACAGCAACAAGATTAAAAATGACAAAGTCAAAGCTACTTCGCCACTGCTTTGAGAAGTATATATCTAATAAAGATTTAGCGAAGTATAGTCTAAAGTGTTTAATTATTTAAACATAAATTATTGCAACTTTTCATAATCACTTTTAACACTAAAGTTTCATAAAAATAAATAAGGAGTTTAACTCCTTTTATTTATTAGCAGTTTTTAACCAATTTATCAAATTTATTGTTTCTTGGTTTTTTGATCAGATTCACTATCTGATGAATTTTTAGCTTGTGAATTATTATTTTGCTGATTTGCAAATTGTGATGCTATTTGTTCAAATGCATCAAGACGCTTTTTGAGTTCATCCCATTTCTCATTTTTTAATAAATCTTTTAATTCATCAATTTGTTTTTGTGCAGTCTTCTTTTGTTCTTCTGAAAGATTTTTTGCTTTCTCATCATTTAAAGATTTTTCAAAAGTAGTAATTAAAGATTCAGCACGGTACTTGATTTCAGTTTGCTCTTTAATCTTAGCATCTTTTTCTTTATTTTCTTCAGCCTCTTTAACCATTCGGTTAATTTCTTCTTCTTTTAAGTTTGTGCTTCCTTTAATAGTAATACTTGCTTCTTTATTATTTTTCAAGTCTTTAGCAGTTACATTCATAATACCATTAGCATCAATATTGAAGGTAATTTGAATTTGTGGTACACCTTTAGGTGCGGGATCAATACCACTTAAAGTGAATGTACCTAATGATTTATTATCTTTAGCCATTGGTCTTTCACCTTGAACAACATTAATATCAACAGCTGGTTGGTTGTCAGCAGCAGTTGAGAATATTTTTGATTCACTTACAGGAATAGTTGTATTTCTCTTAATTAAAGGAGTAGCAACTCCACCTAGAGTTTCAATAGATAATGTCAAAGGAGTTACATCTAGTAACAAGATATCATTTACATCACCAGTTAATACTCCACCTTGAACTGCTGCACCCATAGCAACAACTTCATCAGGATTTATAGTCATATTTAATGGTTTATTGGTAATTTTCTTAATTAATTCCCTAAACATTGGCATACGACTACTTCCACCAACCAATAATACTTGGTTAATATCTTTAAAATCTAATTTAGATTGTTTAACTGCATCTAATATTGGCTTTTCACAACGATCTAATAAATCTTGTGATAATTTTTCAAATGTAGCACGAGATAATGTTTTTTCTACATTAATAGGTCCATCTTTTGTCATTGATAAGTAAGGTAATAATATTTGTGTTTCTTTTTGACCAGATAGATCAATTTTAGCTTTTTCAGCAGCTTCTTTTAATCTTTGCATTGCCATCTTATCTTTTGATAAATCAATACCATGATCTTTTTTAACTTCTGCGATTATCCAATCAATAATCTTATTATCTCAATCATCACCACCAAGGAAAGTATCACCACTAGTTGCTAGTACCTCAAATGTGCCATCAGCAATTTCAAGTAATGATACATCGAATGTTCCACCACCAAGGTCACATACTAAGATTTTTTGTGCTTTATCTGATTTATCTAAGCCATAAGATAAAGCAGCTGCAGTAGGTTCATTTATAATTCGCTCCACTTCCAATCCAGCAATTTTACCAGCATTCTTAGTTGCAGTTCTTTGAGCATCATTAAAATATGCAGGGACAGTAATAACTGCTTTTGATACTGAATGACCTAATTTTTGTTCAGCATAGTTTTTAATATATGAAAGAATTTTTGCTGAAATCTCTTCAGGTGTAAACATCTTTTCACCTAATTTAACCTTGTCATTTGTACCCATTTTTCTCTTAATAGAATAAACTGTACTTGGGTTAGTAATCATTTGTCGTTTAGCAGCATCACCAACAACAAACTCACCATTTTTAAATGAAACTACACTTGGAACTGTTCTTTTACCTTCAGGTGTTTCTAATACTCGAGGTTTTTCGCCTTCAATAATTGCTACACATGAATTAGTAGTTCCTAAATCAATACCAATAATTACATTTTTATTTGCCATTTTTAGACTCCTTAATTTTGTATATTCGATTATCATTATAGCAAAAAATTAGCACTTTAACAAAAAGAGTGCTAATTTCTTTCAATTGTGGTTTCCTCTTACTTTCCTACTAAGCAAATACTATAATATAAATGATTTATATTATAAGGAGGAAAAATGGCTAAGAATATAGGTATTCATGTTTTTAGTGAAATCGGAAGTTTAAAGCGTGTGCTTGTAAAACGTCCAGGTAGAGAGTTAAGTTATTTAACCCCATCTAACTATAAAGAATGACTATTTTCAAATCTTATTGATTGGAAAATTGCTGCAAAAGAGCATGATGAATTCTGCAAAATATTAAAGAGTAATGGAGTAGAAGTTGTTTACCTAGAAGATTTACTTGATGAAACATGAAAAGCAACTAATGATGAAGTTCATAATTTATTTATTAAAAAGTTCATTAAAGAAGCTAATGTTAAACATATAGGTTATAATGAAAAAATCTACAGATATCTAAAGTCATTGTCATCTCGTCAAGTATTTGATGCAATGATTTGTGGAATAACAACAAAGGATTTGAAAATTAATAATTTAAATGATGTATTGGTAACTATTCCAATGCCAAATTTATATTTTACAAGAGATACTTTCTCTTCAGTTGGTAATTCTATAGTTGTTAGTTCAATGAAACACTTCGTTAGAAAACGTGAAACAATATTTGCATGGTTTATTTTCACATATCATCCAATTTATAAAAATACTGAAAAATTGCTTGAACGTGATGCAAAGAACACAATTGAAGGTGGAGATGTATTCCCAATTAATAGTGAAACATTAATGATTGGTTGTTCAGAAAGAACACAACTTAGAAGTATTAAGAATTTAGCACAAAAAATTGTTAATTCAGTAAATACACATTTTAAGAAAATTTATGTTGTTAATGTTCCTCATCTACCAAACTTAATGCATCTCGACACTTGGTTAACAAATGTTGATTACACAAAATTTATTTATTCACCAAATATCCATAATAGTTTAAAACTTTGATATGTAGATTTAACACAGCCAAAAATCAAATTTATAAAGAAAAAAATGTCATTACTAGAATATTTGAACCATATGGTTGGTAAAAAATGTCAATTGATTCCTGTTGCTGATGATTACTCACAAGTTAAAATTGATATTGAAACAAATTTTGATGCTACAAATTTTTTAGTAATTAGACCAGGAGTTGTAGTTGGCTATGATCGTAATGAATATACAGTAAATGCTTTGAGGAAAGCTGGAGTTAAAGTTTTTGCATTTGGTGGTAGTCAATTATCACTTGGAATGGGTTCATGCCGTTGTATGTCAATGCCTCTTGAGAGACAAGATATCAAAACTAAATAGTAAAATAATGTTTAATATAATTAACAAATAAGAAAGAAGGAAAATTATGGCTTTTAATTTAAAACATCGTGATTTATTGAAAATGTTGGATTTCACACCTGAAGAAATCAACTACTTAATCGATTTGTCAATTGAGTTAAAAAAGCAACGTCAAACAGGACTAATTCAAAATTACCTTAATAATAAAAATATTGTAATTATGTTCCAAAAGACATCTACAAGAACTCGTTGTAGTTTTGAAGTGGCTGCAAGAGAATTAGGAATGGGAGTAACATATTTAGATTCTAGTTCAAGTCAATTTGGTAAAAAAGAATCTGTTGCTGATACAGCAAAAGTATTATCAAGATTTTATGATGGAATCGAATTCCGTGGTTTTGCTCAAAAAGATGTTGAAGAACTTGCTAAGTATGCATGTGTTCCAGTATGAAATGGTTTAACTAATGAATCTCACCCAACACAAATGATTGCTGATATGATGACAATCAAAGAACATTTTGGTAATTTAAAAGGATTAAAATTAGTGTTCTGCGGTGATGGAAGATTTAATATGGCAAATTCATTAATGGTAACTTGCAGTAAATTAGGAATGCACTTTGTAATATGTGCCCCTAAAAAATTATGACCAGATCAAAAACTTATAAAAATTTGTAAAGACATTTGCAAAGAAACTGGTGGAACAGTTGAATTTAGTGAAAATAAAATGCAGGCAACTAAAAATGCTAACATTATTTACACTGATATTTGGGTATCAATGGGTGAACCAGAATCAGCATGAAATGATAGATTAGGAATTATGTGTTCATTCCAAGTAGATATGAAAACTATGGAAAATGCAGCTAAGAATAATGAAAAAGGTGTTATTTTCATGCACTGTCTACCTTCATATCATGGTATGGATACTGAAGTTGGTAAATGAGTTGCTCAGAAATTTGGTAAAAAATTCCCAATTGTTAAAAATGGTGAAGTTGAAGTTACTGATGAAGTAATAAATTCTAAATATAGTCGTTGCTTTGATGAAGCTGAGAATAGAATGCATTCAATTAAAGCTATTATATTAGCAACTATTGGAGCTTAATTATGTCAAAAATAGCTATTGCTCTAGGTGGTAATGCTTTAGGGGACGACCCAAAAAGTGAAAAAGAAGCAGTTTTATTACCTGCTAAAGAAATTACAAATTTAATTTCTCATGGTCATGATGTAATTGTTGGTCATGGTAATGGACCACAAGTTGGTGTTATTTTTAATGCTTTCAATAAAGCTAATGCTGTTGATCCAACTATTCCATCTATGCCATTTGCTGAATCAGTAGCAATGAGTGAAGGATATATTGGTTATCATATTGAAGTTGCTCTAGCAAATGAATTGAAAAAAGCAAATATTAATCGTAATGTTATTTGTGTACTAACACAAACACTTGTTGATAAAAATGATCCTGCATTTCAAAATCCTTCTAAACCAGTTGGATTAACTTACAAGACTTTAGATGAAGCTAAGAAAATGTCAAGTCCTGATTCAACATTTGTTGAAATTCCTAACAAAGGATTTAGAAAAGTTGTTCCAAGTCCAAAACCAATAAATTTTTTATCTATTGAAACAATTAAACATCTATTTGATAAAAAAGAAGTTGTTATAGTTGGTGGTGGTGGTGGAATTCCAACTATTATTGATGATAATGGTAATTATGAAGGTGTTGACGGAGTTATTGACAAGGATTTTGTTATGAGCAAAATTGCTGATTTAGTTGATGCTGACATCCTTATAATTTTAACTAATGTTGATAGTGTATTTGTTAACTATAACAAACCTAATCAAAAATCTTTAGGCGAAACATCAGTTGCTGAGTTAGAACAATACATCAATGAAAAACAATTCTCAGCTGGAAGTATGTTGCCTAAAGTTCAAGCAGCTATTAACTTTGTTAAATCAGGTAAAAATCGTAAAGCAATTATTGCCAAATTAGACAATTTATCAGCTGTAATTGCTGGTAAATCAGGAACAATTGTAGTTAATAAATAAATCATGACTAAACAAATTAAAAAAACTATTGGTGAACCAAAAGTTTCACCAGCTGAAGTAAAAAAGAAAAAAATCGGTTTCTTTTCTGCAATTCTCTTAGTTATTGGTTCATCTATTGGTGCTGGTATATTTCTAAAGAATGGTGAAATATTAAGTAATGTAGGTAATAGTTATTTATTAACTATTATTTCTTGAATATTTTCAATTATTGCTGTTATTTGTATGGGATTAGCCTTAATTGAAGTTTCTTCAGCAAACACATCCAGCAACTTAGGAGTTATTGGTTGAGTAAAGACATTCTGTCATAAATTTTTATATAAATCTGCTAAAAATTTTATGGCATTTATATATTTACCATTAAATTTCTTTTTAATGCCCTATTATGCTGTTATGATGTTTCAAGATGCTTTTGGTTGACAAACATCATGATGAGTTGTAGCACTTATTTCATTTGGAATAACTACATGATTTTTTATTGTATCAGGAATTAG
>ONDN01000055.1 GCA_900316595.1 uncultured Mycoplasmataceae bacterium
AACAAAAATTAGGTAAAGATAAAGCCTAGATTTTTAGTGCACATATTGCAATGATTAATGATCCTGAAATAATAAAGGAAATTCATGATCAAATTAATACAGATAAAATTAATTTAGTTAAATTAATTGATTCAGTATTTAACAGTAAATATGAAATATTTAAACAAATGGATGATCCATATTTCAAAGAAAGAGCTATTGATGTTCTCGATGTAAAACGTAAATTACTATACAATGTATTAAACATCAAAATTCCAAGTATCTTAGAAATAAAAACACCAACTATATTAATTACATATGATTTAACTCCAAGTAATGCTGCTTTGCTTGACCCTGAATATATTAAAGGTGTTGTTAGTGAAATTGGTGGAAAAACATCTCATTCAGCAATAATGTTACAAAATTTGGAAATTCCTGCAATATTTGGCGCTAAAGATATTCTTAAAAAAATAAAAGATGATAACTTTATAGGAATTGATTGTCAAACTGGTATTATTGATTTAAATCCTAATGAAAATGAATGGAAACAAAAAATAACTAATTATGAATTCCTAAAAAAAGAATATGAGAAATATTCGAAACTAGAAACTAAAACACTAGATGGTAAGAAAATAAAATGTGAAGCTAATGTTGGTAATGTTAAGGATACTATATTAGCAAACAAACATGGATGTGAAGGAATTGGATTATTTAGAACCGAATTCATATACATGAATAGTAATAATTGACCAAGTGAAGAAGAACAATTCAATATTTATAAAGAAGTTCTAACAAATTTAGAAAATAAATTAGTTATTATTCGTACTTTAGATATTGGTGGTGATAAAAAATTACCATATTATGAATTCCCGCCTGAAATGAATCCTTTTTTAGGTGTAAGAGCTATAAGATTTTGCTTAGCTAGAAAAGATATTTTTAAATGTCAATTAAGAGCTTTAGGACGAGCAAGCGTTTATGGTAAATTAGCAATTATGTTTCCAATGATTGCTAATATTGATGAATTCATTGAAGCTAAGAATTTTACGTTAGAAGTATTTAATGAATTAAAAAAAGAAGGACATAAAGTTGCTGATAATATCTTAATTGGTATGATGGTAGAAATTCCAAGTTCTGCTATATTAGCTAATAAATTTTCAGAATATGCTGATTTCTTTTCAATAGGATCAAATGATTTAATCCAATACAGTTTTGCAGCTGATCGTATGTCAAAAACAATTGATTATTTATATCAACCAAATAACCCAGCATTATTAAAGCTAATTGATATGACTATTAAGGGTGCACATTTAAATAGCCGTTTTGTTGGTGTTTGTGGTGAAATTGGTGGTAATCCTTTATCAATACCTATTTTATTGGGTCTAGGTATTGATGATTTATCAATGTCTCCTCCAAATATTCCACAAGCTAGAAGAATAATTAATTCTTTAAATTTTAAAGATTGTGAGATTTTAGCTAATAAAGCATTACAATGCTCTACTACTGAAGAAGTAAATAAGTTAGTTAAAGAATTTTTAAAACAAAATAATTTGTGCTAATGTACTATACAAGAGATAAAACACAAAAAGTCAAAATTGGTAATATCGTTATTGGTGGAAATAATAACATTGTTATTCAATCAATGACTAATACTAAAACAAGTGATATTGATAAAACAATAAAACAAATAAATACACTATATAAATTAGGTTGCAAACTTGTAAGAGTTGCTGTATTAGATATTCAAGATGCTAAAGCATTAGTTAAAATTGTTAAACTTTCTAAGTGTCCAATTGTAGCTGATATTCATTTTAATGCTAATCTCGCTTTACAAGCAATTAAAGCAAAAGTAGCAAAAATAAGAATCAATCCAGGTAATTTAAATAATTTAAAAGAATTTGAGCAAATAATTATTGCTGCTAAAAAAAATAATGTTGCTATAAGAATAGGTATCAATACTGGTTCATTACCTAAAAATATTAAAACAAATGCACAAATAATTAACTTAATGAAAAAATATGTTAGTCTATGTGAAAAAAATAAATTTTATAGCATTGTATTAAGCATTAAATCTTCTGATTTTAATAAAACAATAACATTAAATAAAATATTAGCTGCAAACTTTAAATATCCTATTCATATTGGTGCTACAGAGGCAGGGGAAATTAAAACATCATGTGTTAGATCAACATTATTAATTTCAAAATT
>ONDN01000005.1 GCA_900316595.1 uncultured Mycoplasmataceae bacterium
CTTTAAATATCCTATTCATATTGGTGCTACAGAGGCAGGGGAAATTAAAACATCATGTGTTAGATCAACATTATTAATTTCAAAATTACTTTCATTAAAAATAGGAAATACAATTAGAGTTTCAATTTCTGGTGATCCATATGATGAGCCAATTATAGCTAAAACAATTCTACAAGAAAATGGTTATGATGTTGATTTAACTCATTTAATAAGTTGCCCAACTTGTGGAAGATGCCAAATAAATTTAATGAAATTACTAAATGAAATTAAATTAATAACTGATTTAAAACCTAAAAATATTACTGTTACTATTATGGGTTGTTTAGTTAATGGTATTAATGAATCTAAAAATGCCAATATTGGTATTTATGGTTTAAATAATAAATATGTTATTTATTCTAATAGTAAAAAAATTGGTATTTTTAACTACAATGACGTATTAAAAAAATTTAAATCACTATATGAAAAATATAAATAAATCTATTTAATATCGTGGCGAATATGTGCTACATATCCGATTGATAAAATTATGAAATCAATAATTAAATAAATTACTAGTAATTTATATGGACTATATATTTCATTACAACTATATGTAAATAACATGTGTTGATAAATTAATAATTGAGTTGAATTGCTTGAAATTTCAGATCCATATAGATTTGTATACCCTCTATCTGCATATATTGGGCTATTTTTGAAAGCAAACTCACCTAATAATGTATCTAATTTTAAACCCAATTCAGAGAAATAACCAAAATTATTACTTACTGTTCAATCTGTTTTGGATATATCATACATTTTGTACATATCAGGTAATTCTGAAAGGTCTGTTCATTCACCACTACCATCATATTCACATGAGGCTAATTTCAACCCATCAATGTTACCAGTAAACGCCAAAGATAACAAATTAACATTAGATGATGAAAGCTGTGGTAATACAAATAATCCATAACGAAATGCTTCTTTTGGATTTAATTTAAAATCATCATGGGTTATAGGAATTGATTCAGAATATTCATCAATATTACGAATTGTATATGAGTTATATTGTGGAATAAATACTAAACGAAAATAATTGTTATACGGCACTGCTATTTTTTCTTGTTCTGGATTTGTTCAATTTGTACACATTGAATCTTCAATACCATAATAACCTAATAATTGTCTTGACATATAATATTTAAATTTATAAATCTCTAAGGCAAAATCATACTCAGATTTTAAATTCATCTTTGTATTCACATTTTCACTGCATAGAATTTCATATATTTTCTTATAAATTAGATCATATGAAGTATTTGAATATTTTTTTAAGTTAAAGTGATAGTATGTATTATCTTTTTCAAAACAATCTTTGTAAAAATCTGAATCCTTATTAAACATCAATTCATATATCAAAAAATCAAACAAATCTTTTTCAATATCAGATGGTTCTAATAATTTAGGATTCATAAAAACAATATTTTTTGTAGCTGATGATCCATTAAAAAATTTACCAGCACTATATGTTGGTTCTCTAGATCATGGATCATCATAACCAAAAATAAATCTTGTATCAGTATATGGTGCACTAAAATTGATAGGATTAGATATATTGTTGGAACTACCAACAATTCCTGAACAAAAAACAGTAGATTCATTTACTAATAACGAATTTAATAACTCAAACATCTCATCTAAATTATCAAATGAAGATTGACTATTAATTTGAACAAATCTAGCTAAATCAGTTCTTTTTAGGCGCAAATATTTCGTATAAAATAGTGGTGAGTCTTTTGAAACAAATTCTGTTCATTTTCAATATTCATCATCATCATTTTCAATTGGATCAATACTATTATTAGGATATTTGTGAACTAAACCATTGATTTTATAATCAAATGCATTACTTTGGCCTATTTGTTGGGCACCATTAATCTGTTTTCTTACATAATCTAAATCACCAAGATTGCTCATAATATACATATGGCCTGTTATGTCAATAGGATAGATTGCTTTTGTTGTTGATTTTTTTACACCATCTTGATAAACTTGTTTTTGTCATTCAAGATTAAACCCCTCTAATGATGAAATGCTTGAATCTGATAAACTAACAAAGTATTCTCCTTTTACTTGTTCATTATTGCGATTAACAAATGAAACTTGAGTGGGTGTTGTTGTTTTTGAATTTGTAATGGTTGCAGCTGGCTCTTTTAATCCAACAGCACCCATGAAAAAGATAATATTTGTTAAAAGAACAACAACCATGTTCCATGATATTATTCATAATTTTCCATGATTAATTGAAATTAAAATAGCAATACCACCGAATAGAAGTGAAAAAACAAAACTAACAGTAAACAAACTAACTATTAAACTAACTACAGATCAATAATTGGTTGGTAATAAAAATCCAAAACATGCAAATAAAGCACTAATTAGTCCATAGAAAGCACAACCAAGAACGAAAATAATAAATTTTGAAGCAATTAATTTAGAGTGATTAATTGGTTTAGAACAAATTAATAATTCACTACCGTCATCTACTGGTGCTCTAAAAATGAATATAGCAAGTATTGCTGCATATAAAGCAATTAAATATTCAAACATCATGTTTAAACTTCTAAATTCAGATACCCATGCCCATAAGAAATAAGCCTTGCTAATGGCAGGAATAACTAAGCAAATTAATGAGAAAACAAGGATATAAGAAAAAATAACTATTCAAAAAGTTAATTTTTTTGTTAAATATTTAACTATGTATTTTAAATAAATTCACATAGTTTAATTAATTCTCTTTTTTATCTTTCTTATCGACAATACCAAGACGTTTTTCAAAATTAATCTCACGATTTTTAATAGTAATAATCATGTATGTTTGTCTACCGTACCTGCCCATTGTTACTGAACCAGGATTAGCAATTATTATGTGTTCCTTGCTAGTTCCTACAAAATAACTATGAGAATGTCCAAATAGTAAAACATCAACATCTTGTTTAGTAGCTTCAATAAATAAATTCTTTATTCAGTTTTTATATGGATGTCAATATAATTGATTGCCATGAAGTAAGTAAAATTTGAAACCAGAAATTTCAAATTTTATAGCAAGATGTTCATCATTTTGTCTTTTGTCGTTATTTCCAAGAACAAAATAATTAAAATGTTGCTTCATGTAATCAAGACTATAACCATAGTCACCACAATGAATATTGTAGTCACAGTGCTCATTTTGAATGATTTTAGTTACATCATCTTGTCTAAGACCATGGGTGTCAGACATGACCAAAATTCTAGTCATTTTATCCATAACACCGTATATTATATATTAATAATAATATAACTATTTTATAGCGGATTATGTTTTAGATAATCCTTAATTGTTTTGGCTTTTTTAATACCTACATATTGAGATAATTCTTCAATACTTGCTTCTTTAATCGCATTAATATTTTGATAACTATTTAATAACTTTTCAACTGCAACATTACCTATTCCAGTAATTGTTTTTAATTTTGATTTAAATAATGAAGATTCTTTTCTTTTCCTAAAAAAAGTAATAGCAAAACGATGAACTTCATTTTGTATCTTTAATAAATAAAGATATAGTTCTGATTCCTTTTTCAAATTAATAAATTCATCATTTGGAATGTAAATCTTTTCAGTTTCATGTTTTTTATTCTTAACAAGGCCTATGACAGGAATCACTAAATCTAACTTATTAACTTTTAATGCTTGAATAATAAAATTTACCTGTTGTTTACCACCATCAGCAATAATTAAATTAGGTAATTCTTCTCTTTGCTTTAACATTCGGGTGTATTGACGAATGATTACTTCTTTCATACATTCGACATCTGATTTAGCTTGTTCATTTTTAATAATGAATTTACGATATAAATTTTTATTAAATTTACCATGTTCAAGGGCAATCATTGCTCCAACACGATTTTCATTAAAAAGATTTGAAATATCAAATACATGTATTAAGCTTAAATTGTCCATATTCAGCAATTTTTTTAATTCTGCAAAGGCATCTTCATTTAGTGCAACAACTTTTTTGTATTTTAAATAATTTGAATCATAATATGCTTTTGCATTAGCAATCGCATTTTCGAGAATATTTTTAAATTTACCCTTGCTTGGGTTAATAAACTCAATATTTAAACTTTTAGATAAACTTTCAATTTTTTTATTTTCTAAACTTACATAGCACTTTTTAGGTAAATTTAAATTTTCATAATAAAATTGCATCAAATAACTTTCA